>DASTZI010000197.1:0-15056 GCA_035764385.1 Vicinamibacterales bacterium | reverse complement strand
ATTGCCCCAAATCACGCTTGGGAACCGGTACTGAACGGTGCCGATGTACCGACCACCGCCGAGGGAGACAGGCATCGTGACCGGGTTTTTGAGCACGTCGGCGGGCGTGTAGTTCTTGTTCTGATAATTGCGATCCGAGGCGGTCGCACGCATGAAATAGAACTCGTTCAACACGCGATTGGAGACCACCCACGTGTGCCCGACGGCGTGCATGTCGCGCGGAATGAGATTATCGAGCTGGCTGAATGCTGCGTTTGTCCCGCCGCAGCCGCTGCAGAAATACTCGGTGTGCTGATTGATGTACCGGTAGAACAGGTTCTGCTTCGCGTTCATCTGGTAGTCGCCGCGGAAGAACCCGATGTTGGTGAACGAGCCCCCCTCGAACGACCCGGCCAGCGACGGATAGAACTGCGTGGGTGCGGGGACGGTGACGAAACTGTGCTCACGTGTCCGCTCGAAGGTGCCAAAGTAGTGGAGCTTGTTCCTGATGACCGGCCCACCGACGGAGAAGCCATACTGATTCCGCTTGTACCGCGGATCCGCACGCCCGGCGTCGATCTGCTGCTGCGTGAAGATGTCATTGCGCGTCATCTGCTGATTGCGGAAGTACTCGAACACGTCGCCGCGGAAGTCGTTCGTCCCGCTCTTGGTGATGATGTTCACGACGCCGCCGACGCGCTGTCCGTATTGCGCGGGGAGCTGCGTCGTGTGGACGGAGAACTCGCGGATGGCCGATTCTGGAATGTCGTGGCGCTGCTCGCCGCTCTTGTTGACCGAGTTCGAGAGGCCATCGACCAGATACGTCGTGGCGCTCGTCGTCACGCCGGCGCCGACGTTGGTGGCATTTCGCTTGGGCCGCGTGGTGTCGACCGCGACACCCGGAAGCAGGATTGACAGCGACAGCGCACCGCGATCCGGCGCGGGAAGCATCTCAATCTGATCCTGAGTGACGACGGCCGCCACCTCGGTCTTGGTGGCCTGGACGATCGGTGCTTCGCCGGTGACGGTTACCGATTCCTGCACCGTCGAGAGTGCGAGCTGGAAGTCGCGCGAAAATTCCTGGCTGACGACCAATACGATGTCTTTGACCGAGATCGTCTGAAACCCCGGAAGTTCCGCGGTCAGGTTGTAGCGCCCCGGATTCAGGCCGGCGACGCGGTACTTTCCGTCGGCTTCGGTGACGCTGGTGCGGACCGTGCCACTTTCGGCGTTTTGAACGGTCACCGTGACGCCGGGAAGAACTCCGCCCTGCGCGTCGGCGATCGTGCCCGCGATCGACGCGCTTGCCGCCTGGGCATGCGCGGGAACGGCGTATCCCAGTTGCAAGGCAAGGACAAGCGCCGTAAATGGCAGGATGCCCCCGCGAATTACGGAAAGATTGCGAAACATGTATTGCTCCTCAATGACGATAGCGAGTCGGAGTACGGTGATGATCCGACTCACGTCAACACGGCCGACGCGTAAGTCGGAGCATCACCGTGCTCCGACTTGGATAAATGGAATGTGCGCTGGATCCTTGTCTGGCTCCGGCCCCGGACGCAAGCGGCGGCCATCTACACGCGCCGTGCCACCATCTTCGGCAGGAATTCGTTGTCAGCACAACAAGTTAGCGGTAGATTTCGGCGATGGTGATGCAGGTCGGATCCAACAATCCCGAGCGATATCCAATGAAACGAATGCTCGTTGCGGCGACCGTGGTGATCGTTGCAGCGGCCGCACTGATCTCGCGCGGCGAATCGCCGAATGCGGCCGGGCCTGATCCCGCGCAATCACGCCTATCACCGCGGACGCACTGGGCAGATCACGCGGCGATCCAGGTCTGGATAGATCGACAGAACCTGCCGGCGCGTGGGGATCAGCTCGTGGAACGCGCGATGCAGACGTGGGGCACGGCGTCGGACGGGGCGTTCACGCTGCGCCGGACGTTTGTGGAACGCGATGCCGGCATCCGCGTGTACTTCAATGGTGCCGGAGGCAACTACGGCGAAACGCGGCCTCGCGTGAACCGCGCCACGGGATTGATTGACGAAGCCGAGGTCGCGATTGCCGCGGATGCTCCGATTCAGGCCGATCCGTTGACGCGTGACATCATCGTGTACCTCACGGCGCTTCACGAACTCGGACACGCACTGGGTCTGGAGCACACGGCGAATTTCGACGACATCATGTATCTGTTCCGGGAGCCGGAAGACGGGCCACGCTATTTCGGCAACTATCGCAGGCTGCTGCGTTCCGGCGAAGACATTGGAACCGCGAAAGCGACGGGACTGTCGGCGTACGACGTGGCGGCGCTGCGTGGTCTGTATAACGGCAAATAGCATGGGATGCTGGCTGGAGACAATTTGGGGATTACCTCTAGTACGTCGGGATGTTCATCGGTCTCACCGTCGGCGCGCGTCGCCTTAATACTCGCGGTATTGCTCTCCGCGACTGCGTGTGGTGGCAGCGAAGGGTCGACCACTCCGACCACTCCAACCCCACCCACAGCGCCGTTCTCAGCTACAGATCTCCGCGAGGGTACCGGCACGGCCGCGAGCCAGGGGCGGACCGTCACCGTGTCGTACACCGGGTGGCTGTTCGATCCATCCCGGCCCGAGTCGAAAGGTACGCAGTTCGACTCTCAAGCCAGCTTTACATTCCAACTCGGTGTTGGCCGTGTGATTCCCGGCTGGGAACAGGGGATTCCCGGAATGAAGGTTGGCGGTCAGCGACGACTGACCATTCCCCCGAATCTGGGCTACGGGTCGCAGATGGTCGGCAGCATCCCGCCGAACTCGACGCTCGTGTTCGACGTGATGCTGCTGAATGTTGGGTGATCGCTAATTCACGAAATTCTGGATGTCGACGTAGCGCGTCACGGTCAGCGTGGCCGTCCTCACGTTTCCCGCCGCATCGGCGACCGTAATCGTGATGACGTTGTCGCCCATCGACAAATCGATCGGGCCGGTGACCCACGACGAGGTTCCGAACGCCGCTCCGGAACCTCCGCGGCTGCTTGCCCACGTGACACTGACGACGCCGACGTTATCCGATGCGCTGCCTGTCACGATGACTCTCGACTCGTTCGTCCGCGCCGTTCCACCTACCGGCGCCGGTGAGAGGAAGATCACGGTAGGCGGAGTGAGATCCGGAGCTGGCTGAGTTGGAACTTGAATCGCCGGGCTGCCTCCGCCGCTGCCAGTTGTGCCGCCGCCGCCGACCCCGCTTCCGCCGCCGGTTCCACTGCCGCCGCCGCTCGGAACGCCGCCGACAGTTCCACCGCCACCAGAGCTCGGAGTGCCGCCCGTTCCACCTGTCCCACCGCCACTGGGAAGACCGCCGCTCCCCGGCTGACTGAGGATGGTCCACGTGAATGTCTGAGATGCCGAAAGCGGAATTGTGTTCGTGACGGTAACCGTGACGTTGAACGCGCCCGCTGTGGTTGGTATCCCGTAGAGGAAACCGCCGTTTACTGCCACCAGTCCCGGCGGCAGACCGTTGACCGCGTAGCTCAACACGAGACCGCCGGGATCCGTCGCGGTCAGTTGCAGGCCTACGCTTTGCCCCACTGTGCCGGTCATGCTGCCAGGATTGCTTAGCGTCGGAGCCTGCGCACCGGACGTGCCACCGGCCGGCGTGCCGCTGGTCGGCGTGCCGCTGGTCGGTGTGCCACCGGTCGACGTGACATCCTGAATCCACGCGATTTCCGGAGAGAGCGGGCTCTTTTCTCCCGTCGCTGAATAGGCTTGCACCGCGAAGTAGTACGTGGCGCTGGGATCGTTCAGGTTCACGACGGCGCTGGTCGAACTCCCCACATCCACACTGCCTGAATAGTTGCCCGATTGGGTGCCGTAGTAGACGTAATAGCCAGCCGTTAGACCGTCAGAGTTGCGATCCCACTCGAGTACGACGGATGCGGCGTGGGCGAGGGCGGGCACCACCAGGAGGACGGCGCCGATGATGAGAGCCACGCGTGCGCAGGTCCGTGGCAGACTACGTGCGCCAGTACGATCCATATCGATCCTCATGGGGTTCAACGAGCGGAATCGCAACGCGTTTGCCACAAGTGCAGGTCAATGCACCGGAGACCACTAACGTTGTTGGCACAACGCTTTATGAGGAGCGATCGCACGCACGTGTGCGCGTGCTGCGGGTCGCGTGATCGCGATTCTCGTGGCTGGCTTACGGTTGCGTAACGACGCGCCCGTTCGACGATGGATCGAAAAGTACGGCGTGACATTTACCGCCGGTAACTCCCGTTATTCTGCGTTGGCCAGAGCGGGACACAAGGACCGTGCGTGTCTGACACGCTTTCCGTCAGGTCTGTAACCGCCGCTCGCGAGTGAACACCTGTCGGCGCCGGCCGAGGAAGGGAGAGATCAGGGCGCCAGGGTTGTGTTCAGCGTAAATCGCGTCGCCGCAGGCATGTTCCATGCGGCACTGATGTCGATGATGACCTCCGCCCCAGGCTTCACTGGAATGGAGAGTCGTCGCTCAATCGGTTGCTCGAATCCAACCGGTCCTGCGAAGAGGGCAACTCCGAGTCCGCCTGCATCGGAGGCGATTTCGACGATCAACGTTCCAGGTGCGGGTGAATTCACGCGCACTCGTCGACAGACGAACCCCCAGTGGTACCCGCACGCCGAGTCGTCTGCCATGACGACATCCTGAATCGATTCGCCCGCGTTGATCGTGCGCACTTGATGAAGGCGCAACGACGCGCTCGCGGCCGTCTGGATATCCCGCGCCTGCTCGCTCGTCTCAAATCCCGCCTTCTCGACTGTGACCCAGAACTGGCGATCCTGCGGGGTCACGCTCGCGGTCATCTCGAACGTTCCGTTCGCGTCGGTCGTTGTCGTGTTCGCGGTATCCCACTGCGTCACCCGCGCGCTCGGGACCGGCGCATTCGTGGCGTCAAGGACGCGGCCAGCGATGCGCAGGGGTTGCAACACTCGCGTCGGCGGTGGGGTCGTCGAGTTTTTGGCGGGTGCAACCGTGGGTGTAGGAGCAGTGGACGCCTGCTGGCCACCGCAGCCGGAGAAAGCTATTACCAACAGGACAAAGACAAGCGAACGGAAACGCAATCCGCAGCCGGACATCGAGGTCTGGCCGCGGATCTTACAACGAGGCGAACCTATCGCGGCGGATTCGGCGGCGCCGCCGGCGGCTGGCCATGCATCATCTGCATCATGCCGCCTTGCATCATCATCATGCTCATCCGCTTGTGCATCGCGGCCATCTCGGTGACCACTGCCGCGATTCGATCCACTTTCTCGGGTCCTGTGGCCGCGTTCATCTGCGCAACCAGCTCGTCGAGCTTCTTCTGCTCGGCCTGCATATTGGCCATCATCGCCTGAGGATTGGCGGCTCCGCCTTGTGCCGTCGGCGGTGTCGCGTGCTCGTGCTCGTTGTTTTGCGCGTACCCGAAGCCGGCGGACAGCGCGACGGCAGTTCCCATCGCCACCAGGTACGGGCCGACGCTTCTCATGGTCATGATTGCCTCCTCGATCAGCCGATCGCTGCAAGCTGACGATGCAGTTCGACTGCCAGACGGGCCTGCCGCGCGGCTTCGCGCGCCTCGCTTGCCAGATGTTCAAAGTGGGCCGCGGCGGCCTCAATATTTCGTGCGCCGCTGACGCGCTTCATCCGAGCTGTTCGCGCATACTCGTCAGCGTTCGACGTTTCCGCGCGGGCCACGATGAGGAAGTACTCGGCGAGCTCACGATGAGCTGTCGGCGTGCGTGCGGTCCTAGCAAATTCGTCGAGTTCGGCGAGCGTCGGCAGCGGTGCGCCTTTTCCTCCGTCGAATGCCGGCGAGCGGGCGAGCCCTCGCGGCGTGCCGCGAATCGACAGAATCAGGTGATACGCCGCAGCGTCGCGAGCCGCTCTCCCATCTGCGATGGCTGCCTGTGCCTGTCGCGCCCGGTGTTCCCGGCTATCAGTGGCGACGGGATGATTCGGGTTGCCGCCCGGCAACTCGGCCAATGCGGAATAGCGGTCCGCGTGGGCTCTGTAGACGGCGGCAAGCGCGATGAAATGCTTCGCGAGCCTGGCATGCGCCAGGGGGGTGTCGGCGACCACAAGTCGCTGCACGTCCAGCGTGTTCAGCACGCCCGGCGCGTTCTGCGCGGTGACCGTTTTCGCGGTCGCCAGTGCGAGCGCCGTAATCATGAGGATGCGAAGGAAGACTCTCATGAGCGTCACCAAGGCAACCACGATGCCAGCGTTGCGACGCTCAAACGCCGGGATTGTCGGTGCGGTGCGTCGCTGCCCGCGGAAATTCACGCGGTCGACGCGGAAATCTGCCGAAGCCCTCTCACCTTCAGGATGTAGAAGATGATCGGGATATTGATCAACACATGGATGGTTGACGTAATCATGCCGCCGATGATCGGTGCCGCAATGGGCTTCATCACGTCGGCCCCGACGCCGGCGCTCCACAGAATCGGCACGAGGCTGGCCATGACAACGGAGACCGTCATCAGCTTCGGCCGCAACCGCAGAACCGAGCCATCGATAGTTGCTTGGAGGACGTCTGCAGCGGTGAGTGTACCGCCTGCCGCCAGGCGTCTATCGAGCGCTTCGTGGAGGTACACGACCATGACCACGCCGGTTTGCACCGCGACGCCGTACAGCGCGATGTAGCCGATCCAGACGGCAACCGAGAAGTTGTAGCCGAGCATCCACTGCAGGATCGCTCCTCCCGTCATCGCGAACACGACAGAGAGCATCACGATCGCCGCTTCTGCCGTTGAATGAAATGTGATGTACAGCAGCATGAAGATGATGAAGAACACGATCGGCAGGAGCAGCGTCAGACGCTCGCGCGCTCGGAGCTGGAATTCGTACTGGCCGGTCCATTGAAGCGTATAGCCCGGCGGAAGGGTGACCTCACGCTCGATCGCTGCCCGCGCATTGGTGACATAACCGCCAATGTCACGCGTCCCGGTATCGACATAGACGTACCCCGCAAGCTGAGCGTCCTCGTCGCGACTCATCGCGGGACCCGGCGAAATGGCGATGTGCGCGACCTGTCCGAGCGTAAGGCGGACGCCCGTCGGCGCCTTGATCAGCACTCGCTCAATCGCACCGAGATCCTGACGGAAGTCCGCTGCGTAGCGGACGTTCACCGGATACCGCTCGCGTCCCTCGATCGTCTGCGTAATGTTCTCGCCGCCGAGCGCGGATGCGATGACATCCTGGACGTCCTCGATGCGCAGGCCGTAGCGTGCGATGGCGTCGCGGTCGATGTCGATGTCGGTGAAATAGCCCTGGGCCACACGCTCCGCGTACACGCTGCGCGTGCCGGGCACTCGTTGCAGGGTCCGCTCAATCTCGCGGCCGATTTCCTGGATCACCGTGAGATCAGGGCCGAGCACTTTGATGCCCACTGGCGTCTTGATGCCGGTCGACAGCATGTCCAGCCGGTTGCGGATCGGCTGCGTCCACACGTTCGGGACGCCCGCAAACTGGAGCCGTGCGTCCATATCGGCCTGCAGGCGATCGAAGGTCAGCCCTGGCCGCCACTCGGCGCGAGGCTTCAGGGTTATGGTCGTGTTCATCATCCCCATCGGCGAGTTGTCGGTCGGTGTTGTGCCGCGCCCAACGGTTCCAAAGACTCGTTCAATTTCGGGAACCTGACGCAACAGTTTGTCCTGCACCTGCAGCAGGCGCGTCGCCTCCGTGACGCCCAGCCCCGGCTGGGCGGTAGGCATATAGAGAATTGATCCTTCATACAGCGGCGGCATGAACTCGCTGCCGAGTGCGAGCACCAGCGGCACGGTCAGCGCGACGACCGCAAGGTTGACGACGAGCACCGCCCACCGCCAGCGAATCGCCCAGCGGAGCACGGGCTCGTACACCCACATGAAGAACCGAGAGACGGGATTGGCGTGTTCGGGCTTCAGCGCGTGGCCGCGGATGAAGAGCGTCATCAGTACGGGCACCAGCGTGATCGACAGTAGCGACGCGAACACCATCGCCGACGTCTTCGTGAACGCGAGTGGGCGGAACATGCGTCCTTCCTGCGCTTCGAGCAGGAACACGGGAACGAAGGAAATGATGATGATTGCCAACGAAAAGAAGATCGGCCGTGCGACCTGTCGCGCGGCGGCGATGATCGCCTGCGGTTGATCCGCATAGGCCACGGGCCGATCTGGATCGGACAGATGTCGGTACGCGTTCTCGACCATGACGATGGCCGCGTCGACGAGGACCCCGATCGCCAGCGCAAGCCCGCCGAGCGACATGATGTTCGACGTGACGTTCAAGTAGTACATCGGCACGAACGCGGCGGCCACCGCAACGGGCAGCGCCAGAATCGGGACCAGCGCGGATCGGACATGGAATAGGAAGACGAAGATCACAATCGAGACAACGATCGCTTCTTCAATCAGCGTTCGTCGCAGCGTTCCAATCGATTCGCGAATGAGTGTCGAGCGGTCGTAGACGGGAACGATGCGGAGGCCGGATGGCAGCGATGGTTGAACGGCCGCGAGCTTCGTCTTGACGCGCTCGATCACCTTCAGCGCGTTTTCGCCGAATCGCATCACCACGATGCCGCTGACAACCTCACCCCGGCCATCCAGTTCGGCGACACCGCGCCGTAGGTCGGGACCGATTCGCACGTCGGCGACGTCGGCGATCCGCACCGGCGTGCCGCGCCGATCGACGCCAAGGGAAATCTTTTCGATGTCCTGCAGTGATTTCAAATAGCCGCGGCCGCGCACCATGTACTCTCTGCCCGAGAATTCGAGCAGGCGGCCTTCCACGTCGTTGTTGCTCATGCGGATCGCATCGACGACGTCCTTCACGGACATGTCGTACGTGGCGAGGCGCACGGGATCGAGATTGACTTGGTACTGCTTGACAAATCCGCCGATGCTTGCGATTTCAGCGACACCGTCGACCGATGCGAGCGCATACCGCAGGAACCAGTCCTGCACGCTTCGAAGGTCGGCGAGGGTGCGCTGTCCGGTGTCGTCGACGAGCGCGTACTGGAAGACCCAACCGACGCCGGTGGCGTCTGGACCGATGGTCGGATTCGTCCCTTCAGGCAGGCGTCCGCGGATCCCCTGCAAGTACTCGACGACGCGACTTCGCGCCCAGTAAATATCTGTCCCGTCGTCGAAGATGACGTAGACGTACGAGACGCCGAAGTCGGTGAAGCCGCGCACTGTCCGGACGCGCGGCGCGGAGATGAGCGCGCTGACGATCGGATAGGTGACCTGGTCCTCGATTAGATCAGGGCTGCGTCCCATCCACTCGGTCGAGACAATCACCTGGACGTCCGAGATATCGGGGACCGCATCGAGCGGAGTTGCAGTCGCGGCCCAGATGCCCCACAGCGTCAGCACGGCGGTTCCTGTAAAGACGAGGAACCGGTTTCGCGCGCACCAGTCGATGAGCCGTTTAATCATTTCGCGACCACGGCAAATTGCCGCGCCTCCGGCGGCTTGCCGGCTCGGGTGATGGTCACGGTGACGGTCCAGCGCCCCGGAATCATCACCTCCGCGGTACCGCGATACAGACCACTGCCTGCCGCAACCAACGTGGCCTCCGATCGCGCAGCAGGCATATTCATCGTGGGCATTGGCGGCATGAACAGGACGACCTTCACGCCCGCATCCGCGATGGGCTGGCCACTGGTGTCCTTGAGGTCGACGACAAACGTGTTCTCGCCAATGCGCGGAGGGTCGGGCTCGGTGCGGAAGGTGACGTCGAACTCGGCAGCCCCCGTCTGGGTCGATGCGTCTTGGAGCGGCTCGTACTTCTGCAGCGCACCCCGAAGCTGGCTTTCGGAGTCGAGGAAGAACGTCGCGCTTGCCGCGACGTCCTCCCCGTCCGTGACACCCGAGAGCAGCTCCACCTGGCCGGCGGTCCGGCGGCCGACATGGACCTCGCGGGGCGTAAACCGTCCGGCGCCCTTCGCAACGAATACGAGATGCTGCGTGCCGGTGTCGACGACCGCGTCAGCAGGAACGAGCAACGCATGTGACTCGGGTGCTTGTAACGTGACGGTGGCGAGCATGTTGGGCTTCAGCAGGCCGCCAGGATTACCCAGCACGATGCGCACACGAACGGTCCGCGTTTCCGGCGTGACGAGCGGATAGACGTAGCTGATACGCCCGGTAAACGCGCGATCGGGGTAGCCCGGGAATGAAACCGATGCGCGCATTCCAGTTCGGACCATCGGCAGATCCGTTTCGTACACCTCGGCTTCCACCCAGACGGTCGAGAGATCGGCCAGACGGTAGAGCATCTGACCGGCCATGACGCGCGTGCCACGCAACGCTGCCTTCTCGACGATCACACCCGTGGCGGGCGATCGGAACGTCACGGTTTCGGCCGCGCGGCCGGTCCGCGCCACCTCGTCGATCTCGGCGTCCGTCATTTCGAGACGCATCAATCGCTCGCGCGCTGCGGCAGCCAGCCTTTCCGAGTACGCCCCCAGGCCGCCTGGATCCGCGGCTCCCACCTTCGATCGCCCGCGTAGCGCAAGCAGATAATCGTTCTGCTCCGCGATGAGGTCCGGACTGTAAAGGGTGAAGAGCGGTTCGCCGCGTGTGACGGCGCGTCCGGTGTAATCGGCATAGAGCTCGCGGATCCAGCCATCGATCCGCGTGTTGACCTCGACCTGACGTGTTTCGTCATACGTGACGGTGCCGGCGGCTCGAATTTCTGGAGCCATCACGGTGTGGGCTACGCGGACGGTGCGGACGCCGATCAGTTGCTGGCGTCTGGTATCGAGCGAGACGTCGGCGCGGGGCGTGGTCTGCTCTTCCGCTTGCGTCGTGTGACTGTCATGCCCGCTCGTTCCCACAACAGCGGGTGAGGGTCGCCAGCCGCGCGCCACCATCACGGCGGCGGACACGCTGATCGTCAGTGCTCCGACGATAAGGAGAAGGCGTCTGGACATCACTCGTTCTCCGGAATGTCGCCGACGGCCAGTTCGACGTCGGCGATGGCACGCTGCACGTCGGCGCGCGCCGCAATCACATCCATGCGCGTCGTCAGCAACGCGCGTTCGGACTCCAGGAGATCAGCGAATTCCGCCCGGCCGGCGGCATACGACGCACGCGCCACGTCGAAGTCGTGCTCGACGTGCGGCATCACCGCCGCCTCGAGCAGGTCGACGCGCTGCCTGGCGGCGTCGAGTCGCACGCTGGCCTCCCGCACCGACTGTCGCACCAGCGCCAGGGTCGCGTCCCGATGCGCCTGTGCCGCCTCGAGCCGCTTCTGCTGCGCCGCGATTTCGGTGTTCAGCTTGCCGCGAGACCACGGTGCGTTCGGCCAGGTGATCCCGCCGCGTGCGGTCCACGCGCCGGCGCCGCCTGGTTGGAGCATGTAGCCGCCGCCCACGACGAAGTCCGGCTTGCGCTCCCCAACAAGGCGAGCGAGCTCCGCTTCCTCACGAGCGACGATCGCCAGCGCCATCTGCACATCGGGATGCCGTTGCACGGCAGTGGACTCGGCAGCGCCTACATCAGGCATTCCAGAATCGGCGGCAGCAAACGCCGGCAATGGCGATCCGGGCTCGCGTCCAAGCAGCGTCGAGAGGCGCGCTTCCGCGGTGCGAGCGCGCTGGTGCCATTCGACGCCGTCGGCCTGCAACCGCGCGAGCTCCACGACGGATTTGACCGTGTCGTGCTGGCCCGCATGCCCGGAAGCAAATCGGAGCGTCGCTGCATCGGCGATGTCGCGCAGGACGGGTGTCTGCTGCTCGTAGAGCGCGATCGTGGCGCGCGCCAGGAGCAGCTCGACGTACGTCTGCTTCACGTCATTGAGAATCTCGTTCGCGCGCACCGCGATCTGCCGCCGCGACATCTCCGCTTCACGATCCGCTACGAGTTCACGCGCCGCCCGCTTGCCACGACCCGGCAGCGCCTGCTCGGCCGTGAACATGTACATGTCGACCATTGCAGGATTCAGGGTCGTTACGGGCCATTGCCAGATCTGCGTTTCGAACGTCGGCGCGTCGAGAAACCGTGCCGCGGGAACGGCTGCTTTCGCAGCGTCGTAATCGCGTCGCAACGCGACGAGCTCTGGGTTGGCGACGAGCGCCTCACGGATGGCGACGGTGAGCGTCAGCGGTGGTGACTCCGGCTGTTCGGCGCGGCTGACCGGCGGTGAGCTAATCGCCAGAGCACCGATGAGGACGATTGGGAAAGCACGCATGGCCACTCCTCTTGCAACTGAATCGGTTGGCGCCCCTCGCACTGGGCCGGACCGCCGAAGCGGTTCGGCCCGGTGCGTGGGATTCAGCCGACATTGGCAAGTTGACGATGGAGTTCAGCCGACGCGGTGGCTTCCTTCGCTGCGTCGCGCGCTTGCTTCGCCAGGCTGTCGCAGTGCATCGCGGCAAACTCCGAGCCGCGCCGTTGTCCGCTCACCCTGTACGAATTGGCCATCGTGGCATGCTCGCTCGCTTCAGCGGTCTTTTGCTTGGCGAGCGTCAGGAAGTACTCCTCCAGCGCACGGTGATCGGATGGCGCGTGCGCCGCGGTGGCGAGTCGCTTCACTTCCTCGGGGGTCGGTGCAGGCGCGCCTTTACCGGCGTCGAATGCGGCCGCACCTTTGGGTGGCTCGGGTGCCGCTCCTGCGGCGAGGTCAGTGTGATACTTCACCATCTCGCGCGCAGTCTTCGTGGAATCGGTCGCGAGCTCAGCGAGCTTCTTGCAGTGAACGCTCATGCCACTGCCAAATGAGTGGTTCGGATTTCCCGAATAGGCGCTCGCCATGGCAGTATGCGCGGCCGCCTCGGCCGCGTATTTGTCGGCCAGCGCGGCGAAGTGTCTCGCGAGCGTTGCGTTCGCGGCTGGCGTGCCTTCGGTGACAAGCCGCTTCACCTCGAGGCTGTTGAGGCTCCCTGAACTGGTTTGCGCTGCGAGGGGGCTGGCCATTGCCAGCACTGCGGCGCCGGCGATGAGAAGACGAGAGAAGCGTTTCATGACATCCACCTTTCCTGTGCAATCGAAACCTTGCATGCGCCGGGAACGTCGAGTTCGGCAGCGCGTGAGCTAGGCGACACAGGTAGGTGGCTAGAGACGCAGGACGAGCGGCGATGTCGCCCGGCGAGAAGACGCGGGATCGACATCGTGCCCGTATGCCAGCAGTGCCGCTCCAACGGCACTCATGAACGCACTCAGTGGCGTGTTCGCTGGCAGAACCGCCTGGGCGATCTGTTGGGTCTCTTCTTTGACGAACGGCGAACTCGCGAGAACCCTGTCGCAGTTCTCGTCAGCGTCCTTGATACCGAGCGTCGTCGCGGATGCGTGATGGCAAGCGGTCGTGGTCGGAGCCCCCGCCGGGAAGCACCACCCGATGCATACGACGCTCGTTACTGGCGCGGCCGCCAACGTCACAAGGAGCAGTACGGCGGCAGCACGCTTGATAGTCACGCTCGATGTAAGGCAACGCCGATGCCAGTCGAAGTGCGGGCTGGTGTTCGAGGAAATCATCAGCCCCGACCGGCCTCACGCGAAATTTCCCGCAGCGTCTGCGAAACTCCTCACAGTGCTAGCCGCGGCAGCCAAGCTTCCGCAGGAACGCCATCATCGGGCACCAGTTGGTGAACGCCGACTGGAACAGGTTCAGTCCGACGAATGCTGTGAAGGCGAAGAACCACGGACTCACATACACGCCCAGCAGCACGCTGAGAACCACGAAGAGTCCCGCGACGAGCCGAAGCCCGCGCTCGATTGTGAACGTAGGGAAAGTGATGGCGGTCATGATGCGGCCCTCCATTGAGCGACGAGGTGATACATAACCGGCACTGTCATCCAGGACAGCAGCAGGGACGCGACTTCACCCGCCATGAGGGAGATCGCAAGTCCCTGAAAAATGGGATCAAACAGGATGACCGATGAGCCGACGACGACGGCTGTCGCCGTGAGCGCCATGGGACGGAACCGGACGGCACCGGCGTCGACGATCGCCTGCTCGAGCGGCATCCCTTCGGCGAGGCGCAGCTCGATGAAGTCGACCAGGATGATGGAGTTCCGCACGACGATCCCGGCGCCCGCGATGAAGCCGATCATCGACGTGGCGGTGAAGAACGCACCGAGTGCCGCGTGCGCCGGGAGTATGCCGACCAGCGAAAACGGAATCGCCATCATGATGACGATCGGCGTCACGAACGACTGGAACCAGCCGACGACGAGGATGTAAATCAGGACCAATACGGCAGCGAACGCGAGGCCCAGATCGCGAAACACTTCGATGGTGATGTGCCATTCGCCGTCCCATTTCATCGCGTAGCGCGTGCTGTCGGACGGCAGATGCGCGTTGAAGACTTCGAGCTTGTAGCCCTCGGGCAGCGCCATCCGGTCCAGCGTTCGATTCATTTGCAGGATGGCGTAGACAGGACTCTCGGCGCCGCCGGCGACATCCCCGGTCACATAGGTCACCGGCATCAGGTTCTTGTGGTAGACGCTGGCCGGCTCAGTGCCGCGCACGGTTTGCACGAGCTCCCGCAGGGACGGCGTGCCCCGCGCGCCATGGATGCGGATGTCAGCCAACGCGTCGAGCGACCGGTGCGCGGCTCGCGGTAGCCGCAGCACGATGGGGATGTCCTCACGCGCGACGTCATCGTGGATCAGCCCCGTCGTTGCTCCCGTAGCGCTGAGACGCGCGAGCACTGCGACGTTGGACGGCGCCACTCCGGCGGCGGCCGCGCGATCGAGATCCACTGTGAGGTCCACGGTCTGCTGCGGATCCTCGACGTACCAATCGACGTCGGCGACGCCGGGCGTACTCTCGAACAGTGCCTTGACTTCGCGCGCGAGCGCTACCCGCCGATCGGGATCCGGTCCGTACACCTCCGCGACCAGCGTCTGCAGCACGGGTGGTCCCGGCGGGACTTCAGCCACCTGGAGCCGCGCGCCGAGGCGGGAGGCGACTGGTGCCAGGCGATTGCGCATGCGGAGCGCGATGGCGTGGCTCTGAAGCCGCCGTTCGTCCTTCCCCGCGAGATTCACCTGCAGATCGGCCTGGTGTGTGCCTCGGCGAAGGTAGTAATGCCGGACGAGGCCGTTGAAGTTGTACGGGGATGACGTGCCGGTGTAGGCCTGCACCGA
>DASTZI010000196.1:0-11160 GCA_035764385.1 Vicinamibacterales bacterium | reverse complement strand
CCAGGCGAGCCATAAAGGCTCGTCCCACAGGAGCAAGGAAACATCCTGGTGGACGGCGAGGGCCACTGCCGGGGTTGTCGCGTCCGGATTCACCAAAGAAGAAATCCTCAAGAAGCCCAAGCAGGACCCGCGCGCCGAAGGCGGGATGTTCGACCGTCTTGAAGAGCTGCTCGGCGCGCTGAGTTAAAATGTTGAACTCTAAGGAATTGCACATGATCAAGCACGTCGTCACCTCCGCCGCGCTCGTGGCTCTCGCCCTCACGGTTTCGCTTCATGGCGAAATTCTCGAGCAGGTCCTCGTCAAGGTGAACGGGGACATTGTAACCAAGAGCGATTTCGAGCGGATGCAGGTCGAATTTCTTCGGCAACGCCCCGAACTGCAGAACGTCACCGCCGACAGCCCCGAGCTGCAGAAGGCGGTTGCGGAAAGTACGCCGCAGCTGATTCTCGGTGCGGTCGACGAATTGCTGCTCGTCCAGCGTGGTCGCGAACTCGGCTACGTCATGACCGACGAGAATTTCAAGAGCGTCCTCGACAACATCAAGAAAGACAACAACATCGACACCGACGAAAAGTTCCAGGAGGCGCTCAAGCAGGAGGGGATGACGCTCGCGGATCTGCGGAGGCAGCTCGAAAAGAACATGCTCGAGACGCGCGTCCAGCAGAACGAAGTCCTCGCCAAGATCAGCGTGACCGAAGACGAGGCGCACGCGTTTTACGACGCGCACAAGAACGAATTCACCACCCCCTCTGAAATCATGCTGCGCGAAATCCTGATTGCCGTTCCAGCAGCCGATCGCGGTGTCAACGTTGCCCAGGATGATGCCGCGAAGGCAAAGGCCGATGACATTCGCCATCGCCTGCTCGCCGGGGAACCGTTCGCGCGTATTGCCGGCGAGGTGTCCGATGCCACTTCGAAAGCCAACGGCGGTCTGATTGGCCCAATCAAGGTCGACGAGCTTGCGCCGGCGCTGCAGACGATGCTGACCAAGCTGAAGGTCGGCGACGTGTCTGAGGTCATTCGCATGCAGCGCGGCTATCAGATCTTTGGGCTCGAATCGCGCACCGAAACGAAGGTGAAGTCGTTCGACGAGGCGCGTCAGGACATCAGCGACAGGATCGCGGACGAGAAGCGCCGCGGCGAGACGCAGAAATATCTCGAGAAACTGCGCGCTGCCGCGACGATCACCTGGCACAACGACGAGTTGAAGAAAGCGTACGAACAGGCACTGGCCGAGCGGCAGAAGCAGTTGGAAACCCAGCAGAGTAGTACCCCCGCGAAAAGCTGAATCGCGATGAACGATTCGTCGACCGAGCCCGTGGTGTCGGGCGTGACGCCGGCCTCCAATCAGGAAGTGGGCTGGTACGCGCTCTGGACGCGATCGCGCCACGAGCAGGTGGTCCGCGAGCAGCTCGAACAGAAGCATGTCGAGGCCTTCCTGCCAACGGTCACCCGTTGGAGCCGCTGGAAGGACCGCAAGAAGAAGATCGACTGGCCGCTGTTTCCAGGCTACTGCTTTGCGCGCTTCAATCCGCGTGAGCGTCTGCCGATTCTGAAGTGCACCGGCGTCGTCAGCATCATTTCCTTTGAAGGGGAGCCAGCGCCGATTCCCGTGCATGAGATCGACGGCATCCGGGCGCTGGTCGAAAGCGAGCTTGCGTATGACCCCTGCCCCATGATCCGCGAAGGGATGATGGTGGAGGTCGTGCACGGTCCGCTGAAGGGCGTCATCGGCCGATTGATTCGGAAAGGTTCACGCGCACGACTCGTCCTGTCGGTCGATTTGATCGGTCAGGCGGTCAGCGTCGAGGTGGACGCTGCCGACGTCCGCGCCTACTGACCTCGCGCAGGCGGCATCTCCGGTTATGAAAATCGGTTCAGTCCAACTGACCTCTCCGTTTGTCGTCGCGCCGATGGCCGGCATGACCGATTCGGCGTTCCGCCGTCTCGTGAAGCGCCACGGCGGCTGCGGGCTTGTTGTGACGGAAATGGTCTCTTCCGAGGGGCTCGTTCGCGGTATCGATCGCACGCTCGAGTATGCGGAGTACACCGAAGAAGAGCGGCCGGTTTCCATCCAAGTCTTCGGCGGCGATCCGGAAAAGATGGCGGCCGCCGCGCAGGTTGTCGAAGGGCTCGGCGCCGAGATCGTCGACGTCAATATGGGTTGCCCGGTGCCGAAAATCGCGAAACACAATGCGGGCTGTAGCCTCATGCGCGAGCCGGAACACGCGGCCACCGTCATCAGCGCGATGGCGAAGGCTGTCAAGATTCCGGTAACCGTCAAAATGCGCGCCGGATGGAACGACCATTCGCGCAACGCGCCGGATCTTGCGCGGCGTGTCCAGGATGCCGGGGCGGCGGCGGTGACCATTCACGGGCGCACCGCGGAACAGTCCTACACAGGATCGGCAGACTGGAAGCTCGTGTCCGACGTCGCTTACGACCTGGCGATTCCGGTGCTTGGGAGCGGTGACTGCATCGAGCCGACTCACGTCATCGAACGACTGCGCTGCGGTGTCAGCGGGGTGCTGGTCGGCCGTGGTGTGCTGCGAAATCCATGGATTCTGGCGCAGGCGGCGGACCTCGCGGCGGGGCGCACGCCTCGTGAGGTCACGCTTGGGGACCGCGGGCGTTTTCTTCAGGATTACATCGACCTGCTGCTGGCCGAAGGCGTCAACGAGTCCGAGGGATTCCGGCACGTCGCGGACGTCCGGCCGCGGGAAGCCAGAGGCCGCGAGCGCTGGGTGATCAACAAGCTGCGGGCGCTGTGTGCCTGGTATTCAAAGGGAATCGACTGCGGCTCTCATCTGCGCGTGCGCGTCAATGCCGCGACAAGCATCTCGGAGCTCCGCGACATCGTCAACGAGTTCTTTTTCCACCCCGAGAGCGCCGTCATCCATTCTTCCGAACGCGCCGAAGAAGCTCTGTAGTCGAATAGCCTTCCAATAGGGGCATCCGGACCACCCGTCCCCCTCTTGCCTCCACGGTATCTCGGCCGACAATGTTGTCGGCGCCCCAATCGGCGCCTTTGACCAGGACATCGGGTTGGACGCGCTTGATGATCTCCGCGGGCGTGTCGTCGTCAAAAATCGCGACGGCGTCAACACATTCGAGCGCCAGCAGGATCTCGGCGCGTTCGGTCTCGGGCGTAATCGGGCGCTCCGATCCTTTGTTGGAGCGGACCGATCGATCCGAATTGAGGCCGACGATCAACGCATCGCCAAGCGCCCGCGCATCTCGCAGATACCGCACATGGCCGGGATGCAGGAGGTCGAATACGCCGTTGGTGAAGACGACGGTTCCTGCTCGCGCATGAATTTGTTGGGCGAAGCGCGCGGCGACATCGATCGAGTAACCGTCGTCCGACCCCATCTCACAATCCGGACATGCGGATGCCGCCGGAGAACGTCCAGTGATGCGGTGGCCGGAAAATCCCGACGTCCTTGCGCGGTGATTTCACGCGGAAGGTGAAGAGCAATCGGTGGTAGTCGTACGGCACGCCATTCTGCCGATGAACGGCCGCGTCGAGTTTGTATGTGCCCTCGACGAGGTCGAGCGAATCGATCGTCAGAATCACCATTCCTTCACCGGACAACTCATTCGCAGACGCGCCCTCGATATGCGTATTGGTGCCATAACAACAAATGCCATCGGCATTGAAGATGCCGACGCCGAACGCAAAGTCGTTGACGCGTTGATTGGCGCGGACGTGCAGCCGGATGTCGACCCGCTCGCCTGATTTGAAGAGATGTGCCGGGTAACCGCTCGCTCCGATCATTTCGACGCCAGTGATCTCGACCTCGCGCGATCCCCATCGCCCTTCTGCAGCCTTGAACATGTCGGCCGGTTCGGTTCCGGGATCGGCGATCGGGGATCGGGGATCCGGTTGGGATTCGGGATTTGGGAATTGGGATTTGGGATGTGCGACTCCGGCGAGCTCCTGATTTTCAGCGCGAGCAACATCCATCAGATATGCGTCGACGACTCGTTTCGGATCACCGTCCGTCTTGACTACGCCCGAATCCAGCCAGAGTGCCTGGTCGCAGAACCGCGTCACCAGATCCAACGAGTGCGTCACAAGGAGGATGGTGCGGCCGCGGCGTCGGAATTCAGCAAACTTGTCCAGACACTTGTGCGTGAACGCCTCGTCGCCCACCGCAAGCACTTCATCGACGAGCAGAACATCGGGATCGACATTGATCGCCACCGCAAAACCAAGGCGCATGTACATGCCCGACGAGTAGGTCTTCACCGGCGCGTCGATAAATTCGTCAAGCTCCGCAAACCGGACGATCTCATCGAATCGATCGGCGATCTCGCGACGACTGAGGCCCAGCATCAGTCCATTGATGTAGACGTTCTCGCGACCAGATATCTCCGGATGAAAGCCGGCACCCAGCTCGATGAGCGCCGAGACGCGTCCCCGAACGCGAACGCTTCCCGCGGTCGGTTTACCTATCCCCGCAATCAGCTTCAGCATGGTGCTCTTGCCGGATCCGTTCCGGCCGACGATGCCAAAGGTCTTTCCCTTTGCGACATCGAACGAGACACCTTTGAGCGCCTCGAAGACTGCGTCAGGGCGCAGGTCTTTGAGGACGCTGCCGGAGAGGAACGCACTCTTCAAGGTGGCGAACTGTTTGCGGCGGCTGTAACGACGGTAGGTCTTGTGAACGTCACGAACTTGGATGGCCGACTCCGTGCCGTCCTGTCCCGTGCCGCCTGCCCACTGCCCCGTGTTCACACTTCCTCCGGCAGGGTGTCCCTCAGACGGTCGAACACAAAATAACCGAACAGAAAAATCAGCAGCGAGGCCACCGCTACGATGAACAGGCGGCTCACCTGCGAGAACGGACCGGGGCGAAACAAGACTTCCTGATATGCGATCGCCAGATGTGTGAACGGGTTCAGATTCAATAGTCGGCGCACGCGTTCCGGCGCCTGTTCGATCGGGTAAATGATAGGCGTGGCGAAGAACCAGAGCGTCAACAGATTGGCCAGCAGATCACGGATGTCGCGGAAGTGCACCGTCAACGCGGACACGAGCAGCGCGATGCCAACCGTCAGCACCAGTTGAACCGCGATGATGAGGGGGAACCAGAGCAAGTCGGTGGGCCACAGCGGCACGCGGTAATAGATCAGGAAAGCCGCAAGGATTGGCAGGCCAAAGCAGAAGTGTACAAGCCCCGCGAGCACCGCGACGATCGGCAGCACTTCGGCCGGAAACAACACTTTCTTGATCAGGTTGCCGCCGGTAATCAGCACATTGGCGGATTCAAGCAGCGACGACGAAAACCAGGTCCACGGAAGAATGCCGCAGAAGAGAAAGAGCGCAAACGGCTCGAGCTCCCGCGGATGCGCTCCCGGCAGCACGACGTTGAACACGAATGAGTAGATGAGCAGCAGCAGGAGCGGATTGATGAACGACCAGACGACTCCCAGCCACGAGCCGCGGTAGCGCGCCTTCAGTTCACGCGCGACGAGACTCGAGATGAGCGCCCGATAGCGGAATAGCTGCTGGAGATTGGCGAGCAGATCAGCAATAAGGTATCAGTCGCCTACGTCAGACGCGAGTCCGCGCTCGCGACGCGACCTGCAGCCGCAGCAACGACTTCATCAGCGCGATCCTGGCACGCTCGATATCGAAATCGATCTGCGTCAACTGTGGCTGCGCCTGTGCGAGCCGCTGCTCGGCGCGCTGTTTGGCACGTTCGGCACGCTGCACGTCGATTTCCTGCGCCCGCTCGCCGACTTGCGCGAGCACCGTGACCCGGTCGGGCAGCACTTCGACAAAGCCAAACGCGATCGCGAGGTAATGCTTATCCTGCCCCTGCCGGTACCACAGCTCGCCGATCCTCAGCGTCGAGAGCAAGGGCGTGTGCCCCGGCAGCACGCCGAATTCCCCCTGGGTGCCGGGGACGACGACTTCGTCCACGTCCTCGCGCAACAGCGCGCGATCCGGCGTCACGATCTCGAGCGTGAGCTTCGTTGGCAGCGCCACGTTACGCGGCCGCCTTCATGCCGCGCGCCTTCTCCACGGCTTCTTCGATCGTGCCGACCATGTAGAACGCCTGTTCCGGCAACTCGTCGTACTTGCCCTCGACGATCTCCTTGAACCCGCGGACCGTGTCGGCAATCTGCACGTACTTGCCTTCGAACCCGGTGAACTGCTGGGCCACGAAGAACGGCTGCGAAAGGAACCGCTGAATCTTGCGCGCGCGGGCCACCGTCAACTTGTCGTCTTCCGACAGCTCGTCGATGCCGAGAATCGCGATGATGTCCTGCAGATCCTTGTAGCGCTGCAGAATCTGTTTCACCGATCGCGCAACCGTGTAATGCTCGTCGCCGAGAATGCGCGGGTCGAGGATGCGTGAGGTCGAGGCCAGCGGATCGACCGCAGGATAGATGCCCAGCTCCGCGATCTGCCGCGACAGATTGGTTGTCGCATCCAGATGCGCGAACGTCGTGGCCGGCGCCGGATCGGTGTAGTCGTCAGCGGGGACGTAAATCGCCTGGACCGACGTGATCGATCCTTTCTTCGTCGACGTGATGCGCTCCTGCAACTCGCCCATTTCGGTGAGAAGCGTCGGCTGATATCCAACGGCGGACGGCATCCGGCCGAGCAGCGCCGACACCTCCGACCCTGCCTGGGTGAAACGGAAAATATTGTCGATGAAGAGCAGCACGTCCTTCCCTTCCGCGTCGCGGAAGTATTCGGCGACGGTCAGCGCCGACAGGCCGACGCGGAGACGCGCGCCCGGCGGTTCCGTCATCTGTCCATAGACCAGCGCCGCGCGCGACTTCGACATGTCCTTCATGTCAATCACGCCGGATTCCTGGAATTCGAGCCACAGGTCGTTGCCTTCGCGCGTGCGTTCGCCGACACCCCCGAACACCGAGACACCGCCGTGCTTCAGGGCGATGTTGTGAATCAGTTCCATGATGATCACGGTCTTGCCGACACCGGCGCCGCCGAAGAGGCCAATCTTCCCACCCTGGAGGTACGGCTCGAGCAAGTCGATGACCTTGATGCCCGTCTCGAACATCTTCAGTTCGGTAGACTGTTGTTCAAGCGTCGGTGCGTGTCGATGGATTGGCCAGTGATCCTGCGACTTGACGGGGCGGTCCGGGAAGTCCACGGGCTCGCCAAGCACGTTGAGCACGCGGCCGAGCGTTTCGGGACCAACGGGCACTGATATCGGTGCACCCGTGTCGATGACCTGCATGCCGCGGGTCATTCCGTCGGTCGGCTTCATCGCCACCGCGCGTACACGGTTTTCACCGAGATGCTGTTCGACTTCAGCGACCACGTCGATCTTGTCGCCGCCGCCCCTGCCGTCGGAGACGATGCGGACTGCGTTGTAAATCGCGGGCAGCCCTTCAGGGAATTCGATGTCGATAACGGGCCCGATGACCTGCACCACCTTGCCGGGTCGCTGTGCCGTTGCTGTTTGTGCCATTCAATTGCCGAATCTCTGGGACCCGGCCTCCACTATGTCGCGGCGGCGCCGGAGACCACCTCGATGATCTCGCGCGTGATCGCAGCCTGCCTGACCTTGTTCATATAGAGCGTGAGGTTCTCGATCATATCGGTCGAGTTTCTCGACGCCGCATCCATCGCGGTCATCTGCGCCGCAAAGAACGCCGCGTTGGATTCGAGCAGCGCGCGATACACCTGAATCTGGACGTGACGCGGCAGCAGATCGCGGAAGATTTCTTCCGGCGCCGGCTCGTAGAGGTAGTCGACGGTTGGACCGCCACCTTCACCTTCCTGCTGAGCCGCGCTGCCCTCAAGCCTGGGAATCGGAAGCAAGCGCTCGACGACAATCCGCTGCGTCATCACGGACTTGAATTCGTTGTAAACGAGATAGACGCTCGACGCCGCGCCGGAGGTGAAATCCTCGATGGCCGCGTCCGCAATATCAATCGCGTCGGCAAACGTCATCTTCTGAAAGATGCCGACGGTTTCATAACGAACGTCAAATCCGCGACGACGAAAGAAGTCGCGTCCTTTTCGGCCGACCAGGCCGAGGGCAATCTCGCGCCCGGGCGCTTCGTTGAGGATGAACTGCCCCGCGGCTTTGATGACGTTGGAGTTGAAGCTGCCGCAGAGGCCGCGATCCGCCGTAATGACAATCAGCAGCGGTCGCCCGGTGCCCTCCGCCGGGATACGAAGCAGCGGATGCGCGTCCTGATCGACTCTCGACACCAGCCCGTTGAGCACCTTCAGCATCCGCTGGGCGAACGGGCGCGCGGCGATGACCCTATCCTGCGCACGCTTCAACCGCGACGCGGCGATCATCTTCATCGCCTTGGTGATCTGCTGCGTCGACTTGACCGCGCGGATCCGGCGCCGGAGATCGATCAGTGACGGCATGTGCTACGCGGCCGCGGTCGTGGCCACGGTGGCCGTAAACTGCGCCGTGAATTCCTTCAGCGCCGCTTCGAGCGCGCCCCTCACCTCGTCGTCGAGGATTTTCTTGTCGTTGATGCCGGTCAGGACACCCGGCGCGCGCGCCTCGAGGAAGCGATAGAGCTCCTCCTCGTAACGTCGCACCTCTTCGACCGGCACCGCGTCCAGATAGCCCTTGGTCGCGGCAAAGATAATCGCGACCTGCTTTTCGACCGGCAGCGGCTGATACTGCGGCTGCTTCAGGATCTCCACAAGGCGTCGGCCGCGATTGAGCTGTGCCTGCGTGGCCTTGTCGAGGTCGCTGCCAAACTGCGCGAACGCGGCAAGCTCACGATACTGCGCCAGATCCAAGCGGAGCGACCCGGCGACCTGCCGCATCGCCCGAATCTGTGCCGACCCGCCGACGCGCGACACCGAATTGCCGACGTTGATCGCGGGACGGACACCCTGGTGAAACAAATCGCTTTCCAGAAAGATCTGGCCGTCAGTAATCGAAATGACGTTCGTCGGAATGTAGGCCGATAGATCGCCGGCCTGAGTCTCGATGATCGGGAGTGCGGTCAACGATCCGCCGCCGTGCGCGTTGTTCAATTTCGCCGCGCGCTCGAGCAGACGCGAATGCAGGTAGAACACGTCGCCGGGATAGGCCTCGCGCCCCGGTGGACGACGCAGCAGCAGCGAAATCTCGCGGTACGCCTGCGCGTGCTTGGACAGATCGTCATAGACACAGAGCGCGTGGCGATTGCTGTCGCGGAAGTACTCGCCGATCGCGCACGCCGAATACGGGCTGATGTACAGCATCGGCGCGGGATCCGATGCCGCGGCCGCGACGACGATCGTGTAGCTCATCGCGTCGTACTCTTCCAGGGTGCGAACGACCTGCGCGACCGTGGACTGCTTCTGACCAATGGCGTTGTAGATGCAGATCACGCCCTTGCCGCGCTGATTGATGATGGTGTCGACGGCAACCGCCGTCTTTCCCGTCTGCCGGTCGCCGATGATCAATTCGCGCTGCCCGCGGCCGATCGGCACCATGCCGTCGATGGCCTTCAGACCAGTCTGCAGCGGTTCCTTGACTGGCTGCCGATCGACGACGCCCGGCGCGAGACGCTCGATTGGGAGAAACTGTTTTGTGGTGATTGGACCCTTGCCGTCGATCGGCTGACCCAGGGCATTCACGACGCGGCCAAGCATCTCGTCGCCAACGGGAACGGAGATGATGCGGCCCGTGCGTTTGACCTGGTCCCCTTCTTTGATTTCCTTGAAGTCGCCGAGGAGCACGGCGCCAACGCTCTCCTCTTCGAGATTGAGCGCGATGCCGAACACGCCGTGTGGAAACTCGAGCATTTCGCCGGCCATGGCGCGTTCGATCCCGTGCACGCGCGAGATGCCGTCGCCTATCGCGATCACCGTTCCAACTTCCGCGACATCAACGGTCGACGTGAAGCTGCCGATCTGGTCGCGAATGAGTTTGGAAATTTCGTCGGCTCTGATGTCCATGTCTGTCCTTGTGCCGGTCCAACGGACCAGGCCTACACTGTCAATTTCTCTTTCAGCTTCGCCAGCTGCGTCGCGATGCTGCCGTCGTACACGGTGCTGCCGATGCGCGTCACGACGCCGCCGATGATCGCGGGATCGACGCTCGTCTTCATGTCCACCTTGCGCCCGGTCAACGCCGCGAGCTTCTGCTCGATCTGTGTCACGCGTTCGGGCGACAACGGAGCGGCGGTCGTGACTTCGGCACGTACGACCTGTTGATGCTCCATCAACCGCTCGCGATAGATCGCGAGCAGATCAGGCACGATGGCGAGACGGTCGCGATCAGCCAGCAGCAGCAACAGCTTTCGTGTGGGTGACGCCGCAGTCAGTCGTGTCGCGAGCGCTTCGGCAAGCCGACGCTTGGCGCTGACAGGGACGGCCGGGTTGGTGAACGCGGCCTGCAGCTCGGCGTTCGACGACATCAGCCCCGCGAATGCGGTGAGGTCGCGCTCGATCTGGACCGGATCGGACTCTTTCAGCGCAACGTCGAACAGGGCTCTCACGTAGCGCGCGGCGGAAGCTCGAGATGGCATCGTGTCAGGCGGTGATGGCTTTCTCTTTACGGACGGACGCGCAAGGCCAGCTTGTACCTCAACGGCACAAACTCGCTATTTATATCAGGAAATGAGGCGAGTTGGAAGGGGCGCGTTACTGAACGTCCGTGATTTGTTCGTAAATCCGATTTAGTTCGGCCTCCGACCCGAACGAAATTTCAATCGTGCCGCCGTGGGCGCGGCGCAGGATGCGGACCTTCGTTCCAAGCGCAAACCGAAGGCGATCCTCGGCCGCACGCGTGTGGACATCGTTTGTCGGTGCTGCCGATTTCTCGACCCTGGCGACCACGGCCGACGCGATCCGTTTCGCGAGCGCTTCGGTCTCACGAACCGACAACCCACGCGAAATCACCTCCCGCGATGCCTCACGCTGCCGCGCCGGATCGGTCAGCGCCAGCAGCGCGCGGGCGTGCCCCATTGTCAGGCGCCCGGCTGCGAGCTCGGCGCGCACCTCATCGACCAGCTTCAGCAGCCGCACGTAGTTTGCGACCGAACTGCGATCTTTGCCGACTGCGGCCGCAATCTGATCGTGTGTCAGGCCGAAGTCGTCGGCGAGCCGCTGATATGCCGCCGCTTCGTCGACCGCATTCAGATTCTCGCGCTGAATATTTTCGATGAGGGCGAGCTGCAGCAACTGACGCTCGTCGTCAATTGGA
>DASTZI010000195.1:0-17320 GCA_035764385.1 Vicinamibacterales bacterium | reverse complement strand
AGATCGGCGTCGGCCTCCGCGAGGCGCCCTTGTGCGCGTCCTCCCTGAAAAATCGGGATGATCACCGAGCCCGCGAGGGTGTACGTCGCGACGCTGTCCGCGGCGGTCAATCCCAGCACGCCGTAATTGGCATTGACCTGCAGCGATGGAAGCTGTTCGCTGAACGCCGCCGCGCGGGATGCCTCGGCGGCTCTCACCCGTTCCTGTGCGGCGAGATAGTCCGGCCGATCCCGATACGCCTGGGCGAGCGCCTGCTCGATGGTCAAGTCGGGCACCGGCACGTTGGGAAGCTGTGCACTGATCGCAAACGCCTGGCCGACCGGAAGACCGATCAGACGCGCAAGTTGGAGTCGTGCCTTCTCAAAATCATTCTGGTACACCGTGACGCGCTGTCGATCGCCGTTCAATCTGACTTCGGCCCGCAGCACGTCGATTCCGGCGACGATGCCGTTCTGCTTCAGGTCCTGGGCCTGCTGGTAGAGCGTGTCCGACGTCTGCAACTGCGCGCGCGCCGACTGCGTGCGGGCGTCGGAGGCAAGCATCTGCAGGTACGCGTTGGCCGCCACGAGCACCACCAGGTCGCGCGCGCTTCGGTAGGAGTGACGTGCAGCCTCGACGTTGTGGTTCTCGGCTCTGGTTTCGTTGGTCGCGCGGCGATCGAGCAGCGACTGTGACAGCGTGACGCGCGCGTCAAACGTGTTGAACGGCCCGACCACGGGGTTCAGGCCAAAGTTAGCGGGGTTGAATCCGAACGCCTCCAGGTTGATGCGCTGCCTGGACTCTGCCACGTACGCATTGACGTTCGGCAGCAGTTGGCTCAGCGTCACCCACCGTGTCCCACCGGCGTGCGAGACGTCCTGCTCGGACAGCAGAACACCCAGGTTGTATTGCAGTGCGCGGTGGATGACGTCCGCGACGGTGAGCTGCAGCGTTTGGGCCGTCGCGGTTCCCTGCGGAACCCCCCCGCCGAACGGACTACCGGCTGGGAGCTGACGGGCAAACGATCCGTTCTGCTGTGCCAGCAAGGGATCGGCGGAGACGCCGAACGCAGCAATAACAAGGAATGCGATGTGGAAGTGACGAATCACAGTACGGTCGCGCCTCAGAAGACTAAGACGCAATCGTAGCTATGAACGTCACAAAACCCCAAACTCCACATCCCAAGTCCCAAGTTCCCCCGTGGGACTTGGGACTTGGGACCTGGGGCTTGGGGCTTGGGGCTTGGGATTTGGGATTTGGGATTTCTAACTAAGACCCCAGTTGCGCCTGGATGAGCGCGTCGCGAACCGCGGCCGGAAATGTCGCGGTCGGCACAACGGCGGCTGTCAGGATCTCGCGCAGCCGATCGGCATCCACTGATTCGACCTCGAGCAGCTCTTCGGCGAGCGCCTTCACGGCCGGTCGCTGCCGCTCGATGATCTGCCGGGCCGTTTCGTAGCCGCGCATCACCAGCGTTCGGATTTCCTCGTCCACGCGCCGTGCGGTCTCCTCGCTGAAACCCGCCGCGCGCGCGTCGTTGTCAAACGCGCCGGCAGGCCGGCGGTAGTGCAGCGGACCGAGCGGCGACATGCCGAGCTCGCACACCATCTTTCGCGCCAGCTCAGTCGCGCGTTCGATGTCGTTGGAAGCCCCACTCGTCATCTGCCTCAGGAACAACTCCTCGGCGATGCGGCCTCCCATCAGAATCGCAATCTGCGTCTCGATGAAGGGCTTGCTGTGCGTGTATCGATCCGCCTCCGGCAGCTGCATCGTCACACCGAGCGCGCGGCCACGCGGAATGATCGTGACCTTGTGCAGCGGATCGGCGTCGGGAAGCACGGCGGCCACGATCGCGTGCCCTGCTTCGTGATAGGCGCAGGTGAGCCGCTCGCGTTCGCTCATGGCGACCGATTTCCGCTCGACGCCCATCAGCACCTTGTCCCGGGCAGCGTCGAGATCGCGGTTGCCAACCGATTTGCGCCCGGCACGCGCCGCGATCAGCGCAGCCTCGTTCACGAGGTTGGCGAGATCGGCGCCTGAGAATCCTGGCGTCCCGCGCGCGATGGCGCGCAGATCGACTTCGGGTTCGAGTGCCACCTTCTTCGCGTGGACGCGGAGAATCTGCTCGCGTCCCTTGATGTCGGGGTTGCCCACCATGACCTGACGATCGAAGCGTCCGGGACGGAGCAGCGCCGGATCGAGGATGTCGTGGCGGTTGGTCGCGCCGATCACGATGATGCTCACGGACTGCGTGAACCCGTCCATCTCGACGAGGAGCTGGTTCAGCGTCTGTTCACGCTCTTCGTGACTGAGCGAGTTGCCACCGCGATTTCTGCCGACCGCGTCGAGCTCGTCGATGAAGATGATGCACGCCTTGTGGCGCCGCGCTTCTTTGAACAGCTTCCGGATGCGCGACGCGCCGACGCCGGCATACATTTCCACGAAGTCCGAGCCGCTTGCCGAAATGAATGGGACCTTCGCTTCTCCTGCCATCGATCGCGCCAGCAGCGTCTTGCCAGTGCCCGGAGGACCAATCAGCAGGACGCCGCGCGGAATACGCCCGCCGATCTCCGCGAAGCGTTCGGGCTCCTTCAGAAAGTCGACGATCTCCCGAACCTCGTCTTTCGCTTCGTCGATACCGGCCACATCCGCGAATGTGATGGTGACTTGCTGCGGATCAATCGTTCGAGCTTTCTCGAGCGTGGGAACGCGACCATTGATCGCGCGGAACAGCGCCAGCCCGGCGAAGCCGAGCAGCAGGAGGCCAAAGCCCATCGCGCCATAGCCGCTCGCGGCGTGTGTCTCTTCGCCCGCCTTCACATCGAAGCGAACACCGCGCCTGGCGAGGTCGGTGACAAACGTCGGGTTCGAAGCAACATAGCCCTGCGGCGCCACGGTCACATGGCGCGATCCGTCAACGAGGTCGAATTCGAGCGCCTCCTGCGCCTGCGTGACGTGGCGGACGCGCCCGGCCTCGATGTCATGCAGGAAATCAGAAAACGCGGCGTTGGCCGGTGCTGGCTGCGCAGAGGGTCGCAGCCAATAGAAGGAGACGACGGAAAGAATGAGAACGAGCGCCCCCGCGATCATCCAGAACATTCGGGTGCGTGGAAGTTTGCCTCCGAACACGGTACTCCCTCTGCTGAAGAGCCAAGCAGCCGGGCATACCGGGTGCAACAGGCCCAATTGATGGTGGAATGCGCGTGCTGGCGAACCGAACGCGCCTGATGATTGTATCGGACCGTTATGGGACTGTAAATAGTGGGCAACGTAGAACTTAGCGAGCTCAGCGGCGGTGGCGGCGGCCAACAGCGCGGCCGTTCCGCCCGTGTGACCACGTATCCGCCGCGAAATATTCGAATCGGCTGTTCGGGGTGGCAATACAAACACTGGCGGGGCGATTTTTATCCGGCCGAGCTTCCCACCTCGCGCTGGTTCGCGCACTACGCGCTCTCGTTCGACACGGTTGAAGTCAACAACAGTTTCTACCGGCTGCCACCCCCCGAGACGTTCACCAAGTGGCGGGAACAGGCGCCGTCACGGTTTCTGTACGCCGTCAAGGCGAGTCGGTTCCTCACACATATGAAGAAGCTGAAGGATCCGTCCGATCCGCTCGCGCGCTTCTTCGACAACGCGCGTCAACTCGGCTCACGGTTCGGGCCGGTCCTCTACCAGTTGCCGCCGCGTTGGCCGGTGAATATCGAGCGCCTTGAAATCTTCCTCCGCGCCTTGCCGCGCGGGTATCGCCACACGATCGAATTCCGCGAGCCGAGCTGGTACGACCCGCGAGTCTACGAGCTGCTGCGCCGTCATGACGTCGCGCTGTGCCTTCACGACATGCAGGGGTCCGCGTCGGGCAAGCTGGTGGTCGGACCGTTCATCTACGTCCGATTTCACTTCGGCACGCAGAAGTATGGCGGCCGGTATGCCGACGACCGGCTTGACGAGTGGGCCGAGTGGCTGGCCGCACGCGCCGCCGACGGACTGCACGTGTTTGCGTACTTCAACAACGACGCGGGCGGACACGCGCCGCGCGACGCCGTGCGCCTGCGGCAAAAAATAGGTGCGTTGTCTGCGGCCGTTTCGCGCGAACGCTGACCGCGATCAAACTGGGCACGTTCCAACCCGATGCATTGATAGAATCGCGCCCGTGCCCACACCGGCGCACCTCGCGCTCGCGCCACAACTCGACGAGTTTCGGCGGCAGTTCGAGGAGCTCGCCAACAACGCGGACGCACTCGTCGGTCCGCTCAGCGATGCGCAATTCAGCTGGCAGCCCCTTGTCACGAAGGCTTCGGCGGACAGACCCCGATATGGATGGTCCGTCGCGCAGTGCATCGATCACCTCAACGCCACCGCACGGATGTATCTGCCCGTGCTCGACGAAGGCATCGCCAATGCGATCCGTCAGGGGCAGTACGGCGAAGGGCCCTACACCTATTGGTGGCTGGCGCGCATGCTCGTTCGGATGCTCGAGCCGCCGCCTCGGTTTCGTACGAAAACTCCGGCGGCGTTCCAGCCGCCTCCTGGGCGGACGCGTCACGAGATCATGGCGGCGTTTCGCGCTTACCAGGTGCAGTACGTCGATCGGCTGCGCCAGGCGAACGGGCTCGACCTCGCCCGTGCCCGAACGCGTTCTCCCGTGGCATCGTGGCTGGTGTTTCCGCTCGGCTCCGGATTCGCCGCGATGGTGGCTCACGAACGCCGCCATCTGTGGCAGGCCACGCAGGTGACGCGGACGCCCGGGTTTCCTCAATTGCAGGAGACTTGAGTCCTGAGCCCGTAAGCCCGAGATTAGCTCGGCGCCGTAATCCAGACGCGGTGCAGCAACGTGCTGCCAAGATTGGTCCAGAACAGCGTGTGGAGCGCCACCATCAACACCAGCGCCGCCACCGCTCGCTCGTGTGAGGACGCGAGCAGCCAGCAGGCCGCGAACAATCCCGGAAATGCGGCCATCAGAAGATCGAGATTCATCGGAGCACCGGGCGGCCACCACGACGCCAGGAAGAGGAGTCCTGGTAACGCGTAGGCCGCACTCGCGATCAGGGCTCCGCGTGGTGACTTGATCCAGGCCAGGATCAGCAACGGCACGCCCGCGATCATGCTGATCAGCCCGATTTCAGTCAGGCCGGCGACAGAAAACAGCGGATACGCGATGCGCTTGTCAATGATGACGTCCTCGAACAACCGCCGGAAGCCAAACCCCTGGACGGTGTTTTCAACGACGATGGAGACGCCCATTCCAACGACATAGATGAAGACCCATCCGAGGTACATGGCGACGCCGGCGGAAGCGAATGCCAGCGTCCGAACCGCCCGCTGTGCCGCCGGAGCCCGGGCGGCGACAAGCGACAGCACGCCACCCCCGAGGCCAAGCAGACCGAAGCCGTGAAGCGCCGTGTGGAAGCCTTGAAAGAGTCCCGCGCTCAGGGTCGACCCGGTGATGCGGATGTCGGAGCCCCGTCGAATGGCGAGCAGCGGAACGACAGCGCCACTCATTGCGAGATAGCCGAGCTCGTAATAGCCGAAATACAGCAGGGCGAGAGGCGAAGCGATCGCCACGGCAACGTAGCGGCACACTCGGCGTGAATATCGATGCACCGCCGCAACGATGAAGAGCTCGACGAGAAACAGCGTTCCCGCAAGCTTCGACAGGGTTGCGTACGCACGCGCCGTCGAATTGTCTGAATTGCCTGATGCCGCGTAGGACCGCTCCAGCCTGGTCATCACCAGATCGCCGAGATAGGAATGAAAACTCGTGGTGGGACCAACAGCGATGGGAAACCGACGCTCGAACTTCGCGCGATCGTTGATATTGTCGGCGGCGTCCGCCATGTAGCCGCTGCCTTCGAACCGCAGCGGCGGCAACGGTAGGGTAAGAAACGCCGCCAGGGCACCGACGAGCACCGCGACGACGACGAGTTGGCGGGTGCTGCGGCGCCGCAACGCCGCGGCGCGAACGGTGATCACTCCGAGCCCCAGCACGACGATCGACTGGATGCGCGGAACATGCGGCGACGCCTCGAACAGGATCGTCCGGGCCGCCACGCCCCATCCGACCACGTGGATGATCGCGACCCCGATCGCCGTTACGAGAATCGCGTAGGCGACGGCGCGACTCATGCCTATGCCTCGTTCGGACTCGAACCTGCTCTCACGCCGAGCCCAACGTCAGAGGCCAGCCTCGTCACGTAGGGCCGAACGATTGCCAGTGCGGCCAGCGGAGGCAGGAGGTTGCGGGTCGCGATCAGCAGACCGAGCGCCGCGGCCGATTCCGGCCTGACATATCCCCTCATCAGGACGACCAGCGCCACGTCGCGCGCACCGAGCCCAGCGAACGCAAATGGAAGCTGACCGATCATCAGGGCGACGGCCGTCAGGCTGACGCAAGCGGTGAACGGGATCTGGATCGAAAGCGTCACCGTGAACATCCAGATCTGGATGACATGCACCAGCCACAACAGCAGCGACAGCAGGATCGCGCTGCCGCGTCGGCTGCCGAGCGCCTGAAAAAGAGCGGGCCAGCCGTCGGCCAGCGCTCGAACCCGCTGCCAGCGTCCAGCAAGAACGCCGGCGACGAGCGTCGAGCCGAGCCGGGCAACTGTCTCGGACGAAACCAGCACGCCACACACAGCGCCAAACAGCCCGAGGATTGGCCACAGAACCGACGGCACGCCGGAGACATCGGGGCGCGCGATGACCCATCCAAGCGCGCACCATGTGATCAGACCAACCAGGTCGCACAGTCTCTCGTAGACCACCACCGCGACCGAGACGCCCGCCGAGGGCCACCGTCCGTTTGCCAGGAAATAGCTTTTGATGAGATCTCCGGATTTCGCCGGCAGGAAGACATTGGCCGCCGATGAGACCAGCGTCAATCGAAGCGCTTCGCCTACGCCCGGCATCGTTCCCCGCGGTGCAACGAGGTAGAACCGGATCGCGCGGAGCAGGGTAATCGGCACAATCATTCCGACCGACATGACGAGCCAGACCCTGTCGACGCTGCGCAGATCACGAATGATCAGCCTGACATCGATGCTCCGATAGAGCGCGGCAAGAATCGCCGCGCTCAGGGCGAGGCTGAAGAGACGGGCGCCACGGGGTTTCCACCCGACGGCCGGACGCGGTGATTCTGAAAGACCCGGGCCCAGGGTGTGGGCGTTGATATCACGCACCGATCGACTCAACTGCGACGCCATGACGGAGCCGCTCGATCGCTGCCCGCACCTCAATTTCGATCGCGGCCCGCGGCCGCGCGTAGGACGCATCGTAGCGTTGGAATCGCGCGACCCAGCCATTCGAGAAGAATGCTGCGAGTGCGTCCGGCTGCATATCCCGGATCGCCGCGATTGCCGGGGGGACGATCCGGTCACGCACCAGACCGTACATGTCGGTGCGTGTTTGGGGATACCGGCCCAACTGCTTGACCGCGATGGAGGGAATCCCAAGCTTCAACACCGGCAGGTGCACGCTGCTGTTCTCGTCGGCGATCACCCAGTCGCATTGCCGGGCGACATCGGCGAGTTTCGCTGTTTTCGGCGATTCCACGATGCCCGACATGTCGCTGAGGCGATGCGACAGTCGCGGCGGTTCGAGCATGCTCGGATGCCAGCGAATCACGATCTGACGCGCGCGAAAGTGTTGTCGGCAATCCGCGATGACGGCAGCCAGCGTCTGCCAGGACACGGCTTTGGGTGCAAAGATGCCGACAACGGGCTCCTTCCGCTCGAATTGTGTCGCGTCAAGCGATTTCGATTCTCCTTCCAGGCCCGCGAGCAGAATCTCGCCGGCAATCGCCCCTCTTCTCCGGCGCGCGTCAACTTCCGCCTGTCCACCGAGAATCGACAGATCGAACGCCAGGGGCGGCGAAAATGGCGTCGGATAGGCGTGCGAAATGAAGATCGTTGGAATACCGATCGCGCGAGCGGCCGCCGTGAAGCCAACCTCCTCGGGGTTGGTGTCGCTCGACACAACGATCGCCTGAGGGCGCTCTGCGCCCAGGATGGCCTTGCCTCGCGCATACCACGCGATGGCGCTGGCTGTGCGGCAGGCGACGAGGAAGCCGTGGGTCTGGTCGATCCGGCGCACCACGCGCAATGCCTGCACAACGGATGCGCGCGACTTGATCAATTCGACAAATGACCCGACCACCCGGCCGGGGAGTGCCGCAAGCCTCGTGTCCAGCGGTTCGCACGCACCCGGCTCGAGCCAATCGGCAATCCGGGCGATCTGCCGCCTGGCATTTGCGTGTCTGGCCACCGACAGCAGTGACGCGCGTCGATGGCGTGGTCCGGTCACCGTGAGAAAGACTCCCAGGCCATAGGTCGACACCAGCAGCGCCGATGCAGCCGTATTCCTGAGCCCTTCGTGAACGGCAAACACGAGGCGAACGAGGACGTGCGACTCCTTCAAGTTTGCGAACAACGCCTGTCGAACCGGATCGGAATCGGCGCGAATGACGGTCCGGACGGCGTTCAGCAGGCAGGTTTGGCGATTCAATCAGATCCGGGGTGGTGATGTTACTTCGAGTTCGTATCCTTCGTCGCGACCGCGAGGAACGCGATCAAATCCTCACGCTGCGTCTTGTCACTGATGCCCGCAAACGCCATGCGATTGCCGGGAATGAACGCCTGAGGATCGGCGACGTATTTATCGACTGTGGCGGCATCCCACACGACGTCACTGCGCTTCATGGCTGCGGAGTACCGGTAGTCTTCGAGCGATCCGGCTTTGCGTCCGATGACGCCCTTCAAGGTCGGTCCATCGTAGTCGCCGGTGGCATCGAGGGAATGGCAGGCTGCGCACTGCTCGAACAGGGCTTTGCCCTTTTCAACATCAGCGCCGCGCACGTGCGATGTGGTTGTCGCGACGAGCATCGCGCAACTACCGACCACGAACCACCAACCATCAACTACGCCGCGCATCATGTCATCAGCCCCGGTCGCTGACGGTAGCGCTTCTTGATCGCATCGGCCGTCCAATATGCGAGCGCGCCGACGGGTCCCGTCGGGTTGTACGCGGAGTTATGCGGAAATGCGCTCGCGCCGACGACAAACACGTTCGGGACGTCCCACGATTGCAGGTATTTGTTCACCGCGCTGTTGCCAGGCGACGAACCCATGATGGCGCCGCCGGTGTTGTGCGTCGACTGATACGGGACGATGTTGTAGTCGCCAAGCGTGCCCGGCCCCGTCATGCTCGTCGGGTTCAGACTGCGCGCGATCTCGGAAGCTTTCTGGCCGACGTACGCAATCACCTTCTTGTCGTTCTCCAGGAAGTTGTAGGTGAGGCGCAGCAGCGGCTGGCCGAAGACGTTCTTGTAGGTGGGATCGAGGTCGTATGCGTTGTACCGGTTCGGCATGTTGCTCGCGGTCACGCCGATATTCATCGCGCGCAGGTACCATTTCGCGGTCGCCTTCTTCCACTCCGCGCCCCAGCGCGGCGTGCCCGCAGGCACGGGTCGATAGCCGATGGGCCGCCCATTGCTCTGCCCGACGTTAATCGTCGCCCCGCCGAGCGCGCCCATCGCCGCGCGGTCGAATTGATCGTTGGCGTGGAAATCGTCGATCGCGATGCCAAACGCACCGGTCGCCATGAATGGGTTGAAAATCTTGTCCTCGAAGAACAGCGTCACGCCGCCGCCACCCGGCTGATAGCAGTAATTCTTTCCGACGATTCCCTTCTGGGTTGTCGCGTCGTACGGCGTGCCGATGCTCGACAGCAGCATCAGATGGACGTTGTTGATCGCGTACGCGCACAACGCGACAATCGCGGCTGGCTGCTCGTATTCCTGGCCGTTCGACACGTCGGTGTACGCCACCCCGATCGCCTTCTTCTTCGTCGAGTCGAGCATCACCTTCGTCACCCACGAGTGCGTGCGCAGCTCGAAGGTCGGCTGCGCCATCGCTTTCGGAATGACGGTGATGTGCGGGCTGCCCTTCGCGTTGGCTTCACAACCGAAGCGCTCGCAATGTCCGCAGTAGACGCACGCGCCGAGTCGTGACCCGTCGGGGTTCGTGTACGCGCGCGACGCATTCGCGCACGGACGGGGGAACGGGTGATACCCCATGTGCGCGGTCGCGTCGTTGAAGAGGACCTGTGAGTAGCTCGGCTCGAGCGCGGGCAGCGGATAGTCGCGGTCACGCGACTGCTCAAAGAAATTGCCGCCTGGCTGTTTGGTGCCGCGGATGTTGCCCGCCTTGCCGCTGACGCCGGCCGTCCGCTCGAACTTGTCGTAGTACGGCTCGAGCTCCGCGTAGGTCATCGGCCAGTCCTGGATCGGCATGTCGGCAGGAATGAACGACTTCCCGTGACGCTGCTCGTAGTACGAGCGGGCGGCGTGGTCGATGCCGGTCCACCGCCACGTCACGCCATTCCAGTGCACTCCGGCACCGCCGAGGCCTTCGCCGGGGAGAAACGATCCGAGCTGCCGCATCGGCAGCGACGGCTCCGATGGACTGTGGCGGAAGGTCAGGGTGTCGCGCGCCGGGTTCTGCATCAGCGCGTTGCGCACGGCGTATTTCAGCTCGTCGCGGATCAACGGAATCGCGAAGTCTGGATTGGTCGACCGCATGCCGCCGCGCTCCAACGCGACGACGCGCATGCCCGCCTCGCTCAACTCCTTGGCGAGAATGCCGCCGGTCCATCCAAGACCGACGATCACGACGTCGACTTCTCTCAAGCGTGTCGCCATGCAGACCTCATCACCTTACGAAAGATCGAGGATGCTCTTCGGCTCGACGTCGTACTTCTTATTACGGTATGTCTTGATATGTTCGGAGTAGATCGCCACCACACCGGGAAAACCGATCATCTTCCACGCGACTTTCTCGCGATTGCCACCGTACACCGGATCAGCGAAGAACCCTTGCATCGCCGTCGCCAGCAGCAGGTTGAAGAACTCCTGTGCCGAGATGCCGTCGAAGGCGATGCGCCCCTGTTCCAAGTCCTGAAGCACCTTGATCTGCTGATCGGCGGTCAGCCGATCGAAATCTTTCTGCAGGGTCTTGCGGCAATACGCGTTGCTGGCGGCAATGCCGGCTCGAAAAAACTCCGCCGGCGTCAACGGCGATTGGTAGCCCTGCGTCGGAACGCCTTTCTGCCAGGGGCCCTGCATGTACGTCCGGTCGCCGCTCCCCCACGCGCCAGCGAGCTGGCGATCGATGAAGACCGCGACACCGCAATCGGTGCCGCCCGGCGTCAGGTCGTCCGCCGGGATCAATCGGTCGGCGGCTGCTTCGATGAACGCCGCTTCGGGAGCGGTGAAGAACGTAAACGCGTGCGAGACGGCGGTGAGCGTCGACGGCCCGGCAGCGGCTGCCGGCCGCGTCTGCGCGTCGGCGCTCTCGACGCCGACGGCTGCGGCAATTCCGGTGGCGCCGACGGTGCCGACGGTCTTGAGGAAATCGCGTCGATTTGGTTGTTCGCTCATATCCAAATCCCAACTCCCATATCCCAAATCCCAAATCCCAAAACCTAAGACGTGGCAGCTACTGAGTGACAGCGGCGACGATATGACGTGCCGAGATGCCGTAGTGGTCGACCAATTGTTCGGGCGTGCCGCTGCGCGGAATCTCACGGACGCACAGGCGTTCGACGGCAAAACCACCCTCGGCCACCGCGGCAGCAACCGCGTCTCCGAGGCCGCCGGCCGCGTAGTGATCCTCGACGGTAATGATGCGCTTCGTTTCTCGTGCGCACCGCAGCAACGAAGCCGAGTCGATCGGCTGAACCGAATACAGATCGACCACGCGAATGCTGGTCCCCGACTTCTGAAGCTGGTCGTACGCTTTGAGGGCTTCAAACACAGTCACGCCGGCGCCAATGACCGTTGCCGTGTCATTGGTGCTCTCGCGCAGAACCTTGAGACCCCCAATCGCGAACCGCTCGTCCAAGCCATAGATCACCGGCGTCTTCGGCCGCGACGTCCGCATGTAAGCGGGGCCGTGCTCGTAGGCCATCAGCTCCAGCAGTCGCTCGGTGCTCACCGCGTCGCACGGATAGAGGACCGTCATGTTCGGCTGCGCGCGCATCATCGCAAGGTCCTCGAGCGCCATCTGCGACGGGCCGTCTTCGCCGATTGAAACACCCGCGTGCGACCCGGCGATTTTGATGTTCACGTTGCTGATGCACGCCATTCGAATGAAGTCGTAGGCACGGGTCAGGAAGGCCGCAAACGTCGATGGGAACGGAATGGCCCCGCGCGCGGCGAGCCCCATCGCCGAGCCAATCATCACCTGTTCGGCGATGAAGTTCTCGAAGAAGCGGTCGGGGTGTCTCTCTTCGAACTTCTCGCTGAAGGTCGAGTTCTTGACGTCGCCGTCGAGCGCGACGATCCGGTCGTCGCCATCGCCCAGCTTCGCAAGGGCGGTTCCGTACGCTTCGCGCGTCGCGATGCTCTCGCCGAGTTTGTACGACAGTGTGCCGACCGTTGCTTTCTTCGGCGCCCGGCTCTGATCGCGGCGCGTTCGCGGGCCGTCGGGCGGCTGCGCCGGTTCGTCCTCGGCCACAAACTGAGATTGGAGCGCCCTCAGCACCGAGTCGACTTCCTCGCCCTTCTTGAATGCCTTGCCGTGCCAGCCGTTCTTCCCTTCCGCGACCGGCATTCCTTTGCCCTTGACGGTCCGGGCCAGGATCATCGTCGGCTGCCCTTTGGTCTCCCTCGCCTCGTCGAACGCGTCGAGGACTGCGGGGACATCGTGGCCGTCGACCACGATCGCATGCCAGCCGAAGGCGCGCCATTTCGAGGCGTAGGCCTCCATGTCGTGGTTCCAGATCGATGGGCCGCTCTGTCCGAGGCCGTTGACATCGGTGATGCCGCACAGGGAATCCAGACGATCGTGTGCGGCGGCTTCGGCCGCTTCCCAGACGGAGCCCTCGGCGGATTCGCCGTCACCGAGCATCACAAACGTGCGGTAGTCGGATTTGATGCGCCGTGCGTTCAGCGCAATGCCAACCGCTGCGCAGATGCCCTGACCGAGCGATCCGGTTGCAACGTCCACGAACGGCAGTCTCGGCGTCGGATGCCCTTCCAGATCCGAGTCGAATCGTCGCAGCGTGAGGAGATCCTCACGTTTGAGGAATCCGACTTCCGCCCACGCCGCATAGAGAATCGGCGCCGCGTGTCCCTTCGAGAGCACGAAGCGATCGTTGTCGGGATTTTGCGGGTTGCGCGGGTCGTAGCGCATCTCGGCAAAGAACAACGCCGCGACGATCTCGGCGGCCGATGCGCAGGAGGTCGGGTGGCCGCTTCCGGCTTCGGTTGTGGCGCGAACTGAATCGATGCGCAGCCGCGTCGCGACGTTCCGCAGCGCCGCAATGCTCGGACGTGTTTGCACAGGAACCAAGAAGACCTCCGGAGGGGATGATTATAATCACCGGATGCTCGCGCTGCGGTACGTGTATGTACTCGCGCTTGTGGTCTGGCTCGGCGGCATGCTGATTCTCGGCGCGGTCGTGGCGCCGACGACATTCCAAGTTCTGGAGGCACGCGCGGGCACGCAGGGACGCGAGCTGGCAGGCGCGGTCTTCGGTTCGACGCTCGCGCGTTTTCATTACATCGCCTACGGCGCGGGTGCCGTGCTGCTGTTGACCCTGGGCGCGATGCGCGTTCTTGGCCCACGGCCCGTCCACAGCGGCGTTCGCGCCGCGATTGTCGCGGTCATGCTCGGCGTCGCGCTCTATTCCGGCTTCGTGGTGCTCCGCGAGATTGATGCGGTCCAGGTGGATGCGGGTGGACTGCCGTCTCGCCTGCCCGAGGGCGACGCGCGTCGCGTGCGTTTCGACGCGCTGCACGTACTCTCGACGCGTTTGATGATGTTCAACATCGCCGGGGCGCTCGTGCTCCTCTACTGGGAGGCACGGGAATAGGCGTGGCGAAGCATCGCGTCACGCTGATAGCCGGCGACGGAATCGGTCCGGAAATCACCAGCGCCGTCGTCAAGATCGTCGAAACGGCGGGTCTCGACGTCGAATGGGAACCGCATCTGGCCGGTGCGGCGGCCCTCGAAAAGCACGGATCCACACTTCCAACGGAACTTCTCGAGTCGATCATGCGCAACAGGGTCGCCCTCAAAGGGCCTCTGACGACGCCGGTCGGGCGAGGATTCACGAGCGTGAATGTGGGCCTGCGCAAGGCCCTGGAGCTCTTCGCCAACCTCCGTCCGGTGTGGAACATTCCTGGCGTTCCTTCGCGGTATCAGGGAGTCGATCTGGTCATCGTCCGGGAGAACACGGAGGATTTGTATTCGGGCCTCGAACACGAGGTTGTGCCCGGCGTCGTCGAGAGCCTGAAGATCATCACCTCCGACGCGTCGACGCGGATTGCGGAGTTCGCGTTCGAATACGCAAGGCGTCACGGCCGGAAGCGAATCACCGCGGTGCACAAGGCCAACATCATGAAGATGGGCGATGGTCTGTTTCTGAAGTGCATTCAGGACGTCGCCGCCGAGAATCCCGACATCGCGCAGGACGAGCTGATCGTCGATGCGGCCTGCATGCATCTGGTGATGCGGCCTGAACAGTTTGACGTTCTGCTGCTACCGAATCTGTACGGCGACATCGTTTCTGATCTCTGTGCAGGGCTCGTCGGCGGGCTCGGCGTGGTACCGGCAGCCAACCTCGGCGCCGACATCGGCGTCTTTGAAGCGGTGCATGGCAGCGCACCCGATATCGCCGGCCGCAACATCGCCAATCCGATGGCGCTGTTGCTCTCGGCACTGCTGATGCTGCGTCACATCGGTGAAGCGCCAATGGCCGATCGGATCATGAAGGCGCTCGGCACCGTGCTTGCCGATGACCGCGTGCGGACGCGCGACCTCGGAGGCACGGCGAGCACGACAGAGTTCGCGGATGCCATCTGTCGACGCCTCGCCGCCTGATCACGAGCAACGATCGGTACGTCTTCGGCGTCCGCCGGTCGTGCAGGCGATGGTCGACAGCGATGGTATAGTCGGCGTACTCGATGGTCGACGAGATTACCCAGGCCGTCCTTTCCCGCGACGACATCGCGCGGTATCTGCAGGACAGCCATCGCGGCCACGCCACGCGCGAGCGGATCCACGCGTACCTGGAAGAGCTGCGAACGACGCAGCGGTATTCGATCTACCGCGCGCTCAAGCATCCGCTCTATCCGATTCTGCGCAAAATTGATCGCATCGGCGAGAACGTCGAGGTCGTCAAGGCGGCCGCGCGCGCGGGACGAGTCGTGTACGCGTCGAACCACAGGAGTCATACCGACTATCTCGCCGAACCGCTCGTGCTCGACGACAACGGCATCCGTCCGCCGATTATCGCGGCCGGCATCAACCTGTTCGGTGGACCGCTCGGACTGCTGCATCGCCATGTGACCGGCGCGATGCCGGTCCGCCGCAACACGAAAGATCCCGTGTACCTGGTGACGTTGAAGGCGTACGTGGCCGAACTGCTTCGTCGTCACGATCTGTTCTTCTATCCGGAAGGAGGCCGCAGCTATAGCGGCGAGCTGAAGAGTCCCAAGACCGGGCTGCTGCACGCGGCGCTGCAGGCTGACGTGCCGCGGATTGCGATCATCCCAACGGCGATCGCGTACGACCTGGTGCTCGAGGATCACGTGCTCGCGCGTCAACGGATCAAGCGCACACAGAAGGCGTTCGCACGCGAGCTCGCCGAGATGGTGCGCTACGCCGTCGGCTACCGCTCACGCGCGATTGTCACCTTCGGCAAGCCGTTGTCGATCGAAGGCATCGATCCGACGTCGCGCCGCGAGGTGCTCGACTTCGCGCACTCGCTGATGGCGGCCATCGGTCGTGTCCAGAAGGTGCTGCCGACCGCCGTGGTGGCCAATGCGATGCGTCCCTCCATCACGCGGAAGGAGCTCGAAGCGCGGGCCGAGGCGGTGATCGATACGCTGCGCTCCGCGGGCGCCAACCTAGGCGTCGAGTCGGGCGCTGAAGCGGTCGCGGCGGCGCTCGAGCCGCTCGAGGCACGCGGCATACTCGTTGCCGAACGGGGCCGGGTGCGTGTCCGCGATCGCAACGTCCTGCGCTATTACGCCCGCACGCTTGATCATCTTCTCGCCTCGCCGTCGCGCCACACACACTGATTCGGAGGGCGCGGACGATCAGGCGTTGCTTTTCCATCCGCTGTTTTCGTAGATGTACGCCGGGGCCAAAGCCGTCTTCTACTCGCTGTCACGAAGCGCCATGCTCAAGGGGCTGGCATCGAAGTACGGCATGCGGTCGCGCGACAGCTTCGCGCGGCGCTTCATCGCCGGCGAAACGGTGGAGGAAGCCATTGACACCTCTCGTCACGTCCAGGCCGACGGGCTGCACCTCACGCTCGACTACCTGGGTGAGAGCGTCCGCACCGTCGAGGAAGCCGACGCGGCGACACGCGCGTACGTCCGGCTCCTCGACGTCATCGTCGCCGCCGGAATCGAACGGAACGTTTCGCTGAAGCTGACGCAGCTGGGCGCCAGCATCGACCGCGCGACCTGCGTGGACAACCTGCGCCGCATTCTGGAGCCCGCCGGCCGCCACGAGTTCTTCGTCCGTATCGATATGGAGAACTCGCCGTGGACGCAGATGACGCTGGATATCTTCGAAACACTCTGGCAGCAGGAGTACCGCAACGTTGGCGTCGCGCTTCAATCGGCGCTCTACCGCACGGAACGAGACGTCCAGCGGATGAACGAGCTTGGTGCGCGCGTCAGGCTGGTGAAGGGGGCGTACAAGGAACCTGAGTCGGTCGCGTACCAGCAGAAGACCGACGTCGATGCGGCATTCCTGCGACTGGCGCGAGTGCTCCTGGACTCGGGAACCTATCCGGCAATTGCGACACACGATCCAGCCATGATCGAGGGGACGCGGGCCTACGCTGCCGAACGCGGGTTCGGCAAAGACCGATTCGAGTTCCAGATGCTGTATGGAATTCGACGCGACCTGCAGGCGGAACTGTCCTCGGAAGGCTATGTGGTGCGTCTGTACATCCCATTCGGACGCGAATGGTTCCCGTATTTCATGCGTCGCCTTGGCGAGCGCCCTGCCAACCTCGGCTTTGTAATGCGCGGAATCCTTCGAGAAAAATGATTGTTCTTCGCGCGCGGCCGCTTTTCATGGCCGCGCGAAAATTGTCATTGACCCGCGTGTGGGTGCCGCCGTTCACAGTTCAGACAGAGAATCCCAGAATCCCATCACTTCGATTGACTGTTTGATGGACAAAAGGCGCCGTCCCCGCGTTCGATCGCGATCACCAATTCGTTAATCCATTCAGAAGCAATCGCTTAGGCATTCCACCGCGCGCGTGGCATTTCTCTTGAAGTGTCGGGCTCGCGGTTGCGGGGACCCGGGAACCGACACCGAGT
>DASTZI010000194.1:0-2417 GCA_035764385.1 Vicinamibacterales bacterium | reverse complement strand
GACCAATGTCCTCGACGTAATGCTGCACGATTAGGCTGCCGCCGATGACTTCAACGTTGATGGACATCCGTCGGCCGTCAGGAGCCGTCGTCGCACCGGCGGAATAATGCGCCGGCGAGCAGGCTTGATATTCCGATTCTGGCAACGTGAAGCACCACGTAGGGATATCCACGTTTTCGATGGGTGCATGGATCGTTGCGGAAACACTCGACTCCGCCAAAGTGCTGTCTTCCATTTGTCGCTCCCCTCGACCACAATCGGGCGCACGTGCTGGTGCAATGCTGGTTGCACCACCGGCAGTGATCGACGGCACGTATGAAACCAAACGCGGAAGCGCAGGTCCATCAGACGATGGTATGGACGACACTTTCGTATCGGGTTGGTCGGAGCAGTGCATAGGTCGAACCCGCCAGCTCAACGGTGTTGACGGAGGTGTGACGTGGACGCGAGAGTCGAATCTTCCGCCGACGAGGTCGCACGGCTGCGTACCTGTGTGAACGACCTGGCCAGCGCGCTGGCGTCGCGAACGTTGTGGGGCGACCGCGAGCCGCCTCAGACTGTCGGCGCGTTGCTGGACACGCTGCATGGCGTCGTCGACGCCGTCACCGAGCGCGAATCGCAGCAGGCGCGCGAGCTTGCTGCCGTCACTGACGCACTTCGCGAAAGCGAGCGTAACGCGAAATCAGTCGTGGACAGCATCCCAGCTGGCGCCTCAATCATGACGTCGGAAGGCGAAATTGAGTTCGTCAACAAGCGAATCAGCGAGTATTTCGGGAAAACGCTCGAGGACCTGAAGACCTGGGGGACCAGCGACGCGATTCATCCTGACGACCGCCCACACGCATTGGCGGCACTCACGCACTCTCTCGCGACCGGCGACCCCTACGACACTGAGGAAAGACTCCGCCGCTTCGACGGCATCTTTCGATGGTTTCGGGTACTCGGTGTTCCTCTTCGCGATACGAACGGACGTATCACGCGCTGGTGCATGTTGCACATTGACATCGACAAGCGCAAACGTACCGAGGAAGCGATGCGCGCCAGCGACCTCAACTTTCAGCTGACGGTCGACAGCATTCCGGGCATGGTTCATACCATGACGGCGGCCGGCGAAGTCGAGTTTGTCAATCAACAGATTTTGGATTTTCTCGGCACGACCCGCGAGGAACTGAACCACTGGGAAGTGCTCCTGCATCCCGATGATCGGTCGCGGGTTGTCGATTCGTTGGCTCACTCGGTCACGACTGGAGAGCCATTCGACGTCGAACACCGTGTGCGGTGCGCTGACAAAACGTACCGTTGGCTGCACTCTCGAGGCCTTCCCCTCCGGGATGGCCGCGGGAACATCGTTCGTTGGTACCACCTGTTGACGGATATCCATGAACGCAAGGCTGCCGAGGAGGCTTTACGCGAAAGCGAGCGTGAGTCGCGCCTCATCGTGGACAGCATTCCAGGCTTGGTCGCAGTTCTGACGCCGCCGGGAGACGTGGCGGCGGTGAACGAACGCCTAGTCGAATACTGCGGGAGGTCAAGAGAGGACCTCCAACACTGGGCGACGAATGACATTCTTCATTTGGATGATCGGTCCCGCGTCGTTCAGCTCTTTGCCGGCCTGATCACCTCGGGTCGCCCATCGGAATGGGAGGCGCGTGTCCGCCGTTTCGACGGCGTCTACCGTTGGTTTCAGTTTCGTGCGCTTCCGCTTCGTGATACAGCCGGGAACATCGTCAGGTGGTATGCGCTGCTGACGGATATCGACGACCTCAAGCGGGCCGAGGCAGAACTCCGGCGGGCCTACGACCACCTCACCGAGGCGCAGCGTCTGAGTCAGACGGGCAGCTTCACCGCCGATCTCGAGCGGGACGAGCACTTCTGGTCCGATGAGTTCTACCGGATCTGTGGGTTCGATCCCGGCTCCACGGTCACGATCCTCAGACTTGGTGAGATTGTGCACCCTGAAGACGTGGCGTTGTATGAAGGCGCAATCGGCCGCGCCATGGCTGGCACCGACCCCGACTTCTATTTCCGCATCGTGACGTCCCAAGGAGTCCTGAAGCATCTGCGCGGCTTCGCTCATCGGATCGCCGATCGGCCCATCTTCGTCGGTGCGGTGCAGGACGTGACCGCCAGCAAGATGGCCCAGGAAGCGCTGAACAAGGCCGGCGCCGAACTTGCGCGTGTGACACGCGTCACGACGATGAGCGCGCTCACCGCATCGATCGCCCATGAAGTCAACCAGCCTCTCTCGGGCATCATCACCAACGCCGGCACGTGCCTTCGGATGCTGGACGCCGTTCCTCCCGACCTCGACGGAGCCAGAGAAACCGCGCGACGCACGATTCGCGACGGCAATCGTGCCTCCGACGTCATCACGCGACTGCGTGCGCTCTTCATCAAGAAAGAGTTCACGCTCGAAC
>DASTZI010000193.1:0-3076 GCA_035764385.1 Vicinamibacterales bacterium | reverse complement strand
CGACACCTTGCGCACCGTGAAGCTGGCGCGCGCGCCGCCGCGATGCAGGCCGATGATGATTCCCTCGAAGATCTGGATTCGTTCCTTGTCGCCTTCGCGCACCTTGACGTGCACGCGGACGGTGTCGCCGGACTTCATTCGCGGCCGATCCGTCAACTGTGACTGTTCGACCAGCTCTATCGCGCTCATGACAGCTCTCCATTCGGCGGGTCTGAAAAGACCCGCCCTCCACTATCGATTTATTGCGGCGTGGACCCTTTGCGTCCGCGCTCCTTCATAATCTCGTCGAGCAGCTCGCGATCTTCGTCATCGAGCGCTGCATGCTCGATCAAATCCGGCCGCCGCTCCAGCGTTCGTTCGAGCGCCGTCCTTTTTCGCCACCGCCGTACATCGGCGTGATGGCCCGACAGCAGTACCTCCGGCACTTTCCGGCCGCCGAATTCCGCCGGCCGCGTGTAATGCGGGTGGTCCAGCAGCCCCCGCGCGAAGGAATCCTCCGCCACCGACTGCTGATCGCCCACAACCCCCGGCACCAGCCGACTCACCGCGTCGACGACAATCATGGCGGGCAGTTCGCCGCCGCTCACCACGAAATCGCCGAGCGAAATCTCCTCTGCGTCGACGAGCTCCGGTACCCGCTCGTCCATACCCTCATATCGGCCGCACAGCAGCACGATATGCGAGCACCCGCTCAGCCGAACCGCTTCGCCCTGCGTGAACCGCACCCCTTGCGGTGACAGCAGGATAACGGCGTCGGGCCGTCCGCGCGTCCTCGTAATCCGCTCGACCGCCCGCACGAGCGGCTCGGGCTTCATCACCATTCCCGGCCCGCCGCCATACGGCACGTCATCAATGCTGCGGTGCCGGTCGGTCGTGTAGTCGCGCAGGTCGTGGACCTGCACGTCGAGGACACCCGCCGCGATCCCGCGGCTCACGACGCCTTCGGCGAGCGCTGCGTCGATCATCCGCGGAAAAATCGTGACGATGTCGAATTTCATAGGTTGCAGGTGGCAGGGAGCAGGCGGCAGAAGGGCGCGGAATCGTCAGCGCTTTCCTGCCCCCTGTCTCCTGCCCCCTGCCCCCTTCGTTTCGTTCAATTCCAGCAACCCGTCCGGCGGCTTGATCCGGATCCGTCTGTTGGCAACGTCGATCTCCACGCAGATGTCGACGGCCAGCGGAATCAGAATCTCGCCACGAGGCCCGTTCATCACGAGCCGCGTCGCACCGGCGCCGCCTTCAACAGCGGCCACGCGTCCCACGACATCACCGGCAACCGTCTCGACGCTGCAGCCAACCAGCTGGTGCTCGTAATAGGTCCCCGGCGGCAGCGCCTGAAGCGTCTCCTCCGGAACCCTCAGCTCGAGTCCAGCGAGCCGCTCGACATCCTCGATTCGGGTGAACCCTTCGAAGCCGACTACGGGTCGTCCGTTCTGCACACGCAGCGACGCAACCGTGAGCTGCTGGTCGCCCGCCGCGGAACGCGTCCATATCGTCGCGCCCTCGGCAAACCGTTCCTCGACAAAATCCGTTTCCGGATTGATCACGACCTGACCCCGAAGACCGTGAGGACGCGCGATGCGTCCGACCAGGGCCATGTCGTCCCAATCGGGGACTGGGGGCTGGGGGCTGGGGACTGGTGCCAATCTTTACTCCCTAGTCCCTCGTCCCTAGTCCCTGATATCCAGCTGCGCTCGCTTTCCGTGCTTCTCCGCCGTGAGCGCCACCAGGGTCCGCAGTGCCGCAGCCGTGCGGCCCTGACGGCCGATGATCTTTCCCATGTCGCCTGCCGCGGTGCTCAGCGAGTACACCTTCAGGCCGCGCCGTTCGTTTTCGGTGACGCGCACGGCGTCGGGGTGATCGACGAGCGCTCGTGCGACTACCTCAACGACGGCCTTGATCGGATCCTCGTCCTCCGATCCGTTCATCACTGCGCCGCGGGCGCCTCGACGACCGGCGCCGACAGATCACGCGAAAGGTGTTTCGCCATCAGCGTCCGCACGGAGTCCGATGGCTTCGCGCCCTTCTTCAGCCAGTGCTCGATGCGCGCCTTGTTCAAGTTCACCTGCGCCGGCTTCGAACGTGGATAGTACGTTCCGACGTTTTCGACAAAGCTGCTGTCGCGCGCCGAACGCGCTTCCGTGACCACCACGCGGAAATAGGGCTTCTTGGTCGAACCCATTCTCCGTAACCGAATCGTCAGCATCTGCTCTCCATCTGGCGGGTCCGAAAGGGACCCGGCCTACCTCGTTTTAATCAACCCCCAGGGGCCACCCTTCTTCCGCTTCTTCACCGCCGGCGGGCCAAACCCGCCCTGCTGCGGCGCCTTCGGCAGCTTGGGCATCCCTTTCATTCCACCCTGACTCATCATCGCGAGCACTTTGCGCATCTCGGTGAACTGCTTCAACAGCCGGTTCACCTCCTCGACGGTCGTGCCGCTACCCTTTGCGATCCGCTTGCGGCGGCTCCCGTTGATGATGCGATCGTTGCGCCGTTCCTCCGGCGTCATCGAGCAGATGATCGCTTCGACACGGCCCATCTGCTTCTCATCCGGCTTGTTGTCCGCGAGCTGCTTCAGATTGCCAAGCCCGGGAATCATCCCCAGAATGGTCTCGAGCGGTCCCATCCGCCGGATCGTCTTCAACTGTGTGCGGAAGTCGTCGAGCGTGAACTCGTTCTTCCGCAGTTTCTCTTCGAGATCGGCCGCTTCGTCCTGATCGATCGCCTGCTCGGCTTTCTCGATGAGCGACAGGACGTCGCCCATGCCCAGCATCCGCGAGACGATTCGATCCGGGTGAAACAGCTCGAGATCCTCGAGCCGCTCGCCGCTGCCGACAAACGCGATCGGCACGCCAACGACCGATACCACCGACAGCGCGGCACCGCCGCGCGCGTCGCCATCGAGCTTGGTCAGCACGACACCGGTGACGCCGACGCGGCGATTGAACTCACCAGCGCTCTTGATCGCGTCCTGACCGGTCATCGCGTCGGCGACGTAGAGAAGATCCGTCGGCGTGACGGCATCCTTGATCGCCTGCAACTCCACCATCAGGTCGTCGTCAATGTGCAAACGCCCGGC
>DASTZI010000192.1:0-22011 GCA_035764385.1 Vicinamibacterales bacterium | reverse complement strand
TTGCGGCCTCGGCGGGTGTCCAGGTGACGACGTTCGATCTGAGCCCACGGGTGCTCGAGCACATCGCTGCGGCGCGACGGCGTGCGGCCGACGGGCACGGGTACTCGCTCGTGCTGCCGCGCGAGCTCGATCGCCCGTGGTCGCCGGAACTCACCGCTTACTGGCAGCGCATTGGCGATGGTATTGGGCAGCAGGCGTTCGTGCCGACGCCCCCGCCCGGCGCTGGCCGCGTGAGCGTGCGCGGAGTGCTCGTCCAGCCGTCTGTCGTCCTCTCGGTCGAGCCCCGCGATCTGAACATCGTCCTGCAGCGTGTCGAGCCGTTGGCGGCCGGCGAGCAGTTCGATCTGATTCTCGCGACCAACATCCTTCTGTATTACGACGTGTTCGAACAGTCGCTGGCGATGGCGAACATCGCGAAGATGCTGCGCCCCGGCGGGCTGTTCCTCACCAACGATGGTCTATTGGAACTGCCCGCCGCGCCTCTCCGTTCCGCCGGCGAACGGGACGTGACGTACATGAAGCTGCCCGATTCGAGCGTCAAAGGCGATCACCTGACCTGGTATCAACGACCGTGAAACGCCCGCGGTGACTCCGCAGATTCAGGCTTTGTGGTCCAGTATGACGGTCGTTGGCGGAGGCAGTGCGCCTTTTGGATCGAACCCGTGCACGCCGACCAGGACGGTCTCTCGAAACCAGGTGTCGAAGTCACTCGTGCCCTGCATCATGGCGCGCATGACGTCCTGCTGATCCGGGGCGTCCATATGCACGACGACGAAATCGCCCATCGGCGTCGACTGAAGCGACACATGCTCGCGTTTGATGCCATGCTGTCGTCTCGATTCCTTGTAAGCGGCGTTCCGAGATCCCTTGATTTCATCGACGGCTTTACGCCACGCGTCCGTCTTGCCCTTCTGAATGGGAGCGACAAAACTAAACTCGGCCACGGAGTCCTCCTCACGACGAAAACCTCATCATCCACCTCCCTATCGTCGTATTCAAGGTAGTATTTCGCCGGAGATGAGCTCGGCATCGTCAAGGAGAGCATTGGTCATGCGCACGGTCTCATTCGTAGTCGCGCTTGTGCTGGCAGCATCGGGACTTGCCTTCGCCCAGGACTGGTCCGAGTACCAGAACATTCCGGACGGCTTCAAAATCGATTTCCCGGGCCAACCGAAGATCACCGAGACGACGTGGACATCGGAGTACGGCTACAAGCTGCCGGCGCGCGTCTACAGCGCCGAACGCGGCAAGGAGCGGTACTCGATGACGGTTGTGGATTACAACCCCATCCAGCAGCAGGGCATCGAGCGGCGGAAGAACTGCCCGGCGGGCGCCGAGCCGTGCATCGGCAGCGATCTCAGCGGCCCAGGTTACTGGATGCACGACATTCGCGGCGCCATCGTCTATGCGACGTCAAAGTTCCTCGAACGTGACGTGAAGATGACGCGGATGTTGTGGGCGCACGAGGATCTCGTAGAAGGGATCGAGCTGCAACTGACGAACAATGCGGACCAGTCGCGCACGTTCACGTTCATCAGCATGCGTGAGAACAGGCTCTATATCTCCGAAGGCACCGTGCCGAAGGGCTATCCGCAGCCAGGGCTGTTTCAGCAGTCGATGGGATATCTCGACAAGGACGGCAACGGCGTTCGGTATCAGAAGATCTATTCGAACGAGGTCTACGGTCTCGGCGACGCCCCGGCACCCTCATACGGTCGTGGAGGTGCGCGCGGCGCTGGCGGCGGCCAGGGCGGCGGTGGTGGACGACGCGGCGGCGGCGCGGGCAACCAGGGGCAGCCCTAGCTTCGGTTAGATGCGTTCGCGGGCGAGGTTGCGGAACGCCACGCCTTCAATCCTGAAGCCGTCCCACTCTGTCACCTTGTCGGCGCCGAGCCGGCGGTAGAACCGAATCGCCGGCTCGTTCCACGGCAACACAGCCCAGTTCATGCTCTGACATCCGCGCGCAGCGCCAATATTGGCAACGTGTGCGAGAAGCCGATGCCCGACGCCGCGGCTGCGCCAGTGCGGCTCCACGAACACGTCCTCGAGGTAGATGCCGGGCCGGCACGCGAAGGTCGAAAACGTTCCGTGGAACACCGCGAAGCCGACAGGTTCATCGCCGGCGAATGCAAGACACACTTCGGCGGCGGGCTTGTTGCCGAACAACTGCTCGCGAAGCGCGGTCTCCGTCGCGGTCACACGATCGCTCAGCTGTTCGTATTCCGCAAGCCCTTTGATCATCCGCAGAATCACTGCCGTATCGTTCGCAGTCGCGGAAACAATTCGGACACGCTCGTCGGTGTTCATGGCGGCGATCCTATCAGCCGCCTTTCGAAATGGAATTACCGGCTGCGTAATCAACGCCGGTGATTGACACCAAGGGCAATGGTTTCGTGGCGATCCGTGACGATACAAACGTCATCGCGGCGGGGATCAACTTCGCCTGAGGTTGAGCCTCATCCATCGCAACTCGGGTGGCACAGAAAATGGGAACGCGCGTCGCCGTCGTGCGTCAGGATATCTACGTTCAATTGCGTTGATCGATGGAAAGAGGGCGCCATGCATATTCGTCGATTCTTCATAGCAGGGCTGTGCGCAGCGATCGCGTTTGCGACTGTGCTTCGCGCGGCGGACGTCAACAACTATCGGGTCACCATTCTTGTGTCCAACGAGCCCGGCGAGGCGCCGGTGATCGACGGCAAACTTGTGAACGGATGGGGCATTGCCACCGCAGGCGCAAGCCCGTGGTGGGTTTCCGACAACGGATCCAACTGGTCGACGGTCTACAACGGCGCGGGAGTAAAGCAGTCCCGAGAGGTCGTTGTTCCGGGCGCACCAACGGGCATCGTCGGATATACCGGCTCGCAGTTCCTTCTGATCAATGGTCGTTCAGCATTGTTCATGTGGGCGACCGAAGGTGGTTCCATCCTCGGATGGAACTCCACGTTGCCTGACCCAACGCACGCGGTCGTCAAGCACTCCGAGGCCGACGCCGTCTACAAAGGGCTGGCGATCCACGGAAACACGCTTTACACGACCGATTTCGCAGGGTGCTCCGTGGATACGCTCGACGGCACGTTCACGGAATTCGACAGTCCAGGCGGATTTGAAGATCCGAGCATCCCGTCCGACTACTGCCCGTTTGGTATTCAGGCGATCGGCGACGCCATCTTCGTCACGTACGCACTTAAAGGCGGCGAAGACGATGTAGCTGGCCAGGGTCACGGATTCGTCCGCGAATTCGATCTGAATGGAAACTTGATTGCGACGGTCGCGAACCACGGTCAGCTGAACTCACCCTGGGGTCTGGCGATGGCGCCTTCCACCTTCGGCCGCTTCGGAGGATGTCTTCTCGTCGGGAATTTTGGTGATGGTGCGATCAACGCCTACTGTCTCGATGGCAACGGACAGTTCCATCACCAGGGAGAACTGCGGCAGGATCGGAAACCTCTCATCATCGACGGGCTGTGGGGCATCGGGTTCGGCAACAATGCCGCCGCCGGTTCGCCGGATGTGCTGTACTTCGCGGCGGGCCCGGATGAAGAAGCGAACGGCTACTTCGGGAAGGTCGAATTCGTGCCGTAGACGTGGCCGCCCGGTCACACGGGCGGATCGCATTTCGCCGCCCAGCGGCCGATAACAGGACCGATGGCCGCCTTCAAGGACGTGTCACCGGGGCGCCTGGAGATTCGAGAGGGAGGCGGCCGCCTCACACTGTTTGGCCTGCCGTTTTTCGCGACCGGCATCTTCATGGTGCTCGCCAGCCTCGGCGTCGTCACGATGCGCAGCGACGGCGAGCCTGTAACGCAGGCCACGGCGTTCGGGTTAGGCGTCCTCTTCACGCTCGTCGGTGGCGTGCTCACCTTCGGCAGAAGCATCGCCGCTATCGACATCGGGCAGCAGGTCATCACAAAGCAGTGGCGGCTCCTGCTGCCGATTCGCACGTGGACCTATCAGCTCGGCGACTACACCAGCGTCACGTTGGCATTCGTGCGTGGCGATTCCGACAGCTCGGATAAATATCCAATCGGTCTGAAGGGCAACACGGTGGCGCCGCTGCCACTCTGCAATCCGACGCAGTACGCGGAGGCACGCCACTGTGCAGCCGCGGTGGCGCGGCATGTCGGCCTCGACATCGAAGACACATCAACCGATCACCCCGCTCGCGTCACAGCGAGCGAGGTCGACGCGACGCTGCAGGACCGCCTCCGTTCGACCCCTTCGACTTCAGCCGCCGTCTCGCGTCCGGCCGCTATGATGAGCGAGGTGACTGACGATGGTGGTGCGGTACGCATCGCGATCCCGCTGCCGCCGCTCCATCCAGTGGTAATCATCGGCGGGTTGTTCCCGGCGGTTGTCGCGGTCGGCATGCTGAGCTGGCTCGGCTTCCTTTCGACCCCGCGGCCGCTGGCCCCCATCGAATGGATCTTCATCGCATTGCTCTTCGCTGGATTCGGCGTTCTTCCAGCGGCCAGTGTCGTGAGCCGCTGGTTCCGATCGCGCGTCGGCCGCACGATCGTGACGGTATCGCCGCAGGAACTGCGCGTTCAGGAGCGCGGGATATTCCGTACGCGGACGACTGCAACACTCAGCGCATCCGACATTCTCGACATCGACTACAGCACCAAGGAGTCGATGCTCGTTTCAGCGCGGCGCAGCGCCGAAGCAGAGACAGCCACGATGCGCAAGACCCCTTCTGCAGCGGCCACCGCTGGCCCGAGCACGGAATGGGTCTTCGGCGTCTTGAGTTGGTTCCTGAAGGGAAAGGGCATCATCGTCAAGACGCGCACGGGGCTGACGACATTCGGCGAGGGGCTCGCCGACGACGAGATTCAGTACCTACATGCGATCGTCCGCCGCGCGCTTGCGGGATAGTATGGCTCGTGGGTGACGCCGCTCTCACTGATCCGTTTTGCCTGGCTTGTCTGGTTGATCTCCTGGTTTGCGGCGGCCGCATGGAGTGAACGAACGGTACGGCGGCCGGCTCTCCGTCGTGAGGTGCTCTATCGCGTGCTCACTGTGACCGGCGCGGTGTTGATGTTCGGCTTCAATCCTGTCGGTGTGCGCGCTGATACTCCGTTATGGCCCGTGACTCCGGCGATTGGTTGGCTGCTCGCCGGCCTCGTTATCTACGGCTTTCTGTTCATGTGGTGGGCGCGCATCCATCTCGGCCAGCTCTGGTCGAGCTCCGTCACCCGCAAGGAGCATCATCACGTTGTCGATACCGGCCCGTACGCCATCGTCCGTCATCCGATCTACACGGGCCTGCTGATCGCGATCGTCGGAACGATGCTGATGCGGCTGACGATCGTCACGCTCACTGGCAGCGGCCTCATCGCGACGGGCATCTACGTCAAAGCGCGCGTGGAAGAGGAATTCCTCCGCCAGCAGCTTGGCGATTCGTATGACGCTTACGCGCGCCGCGTGCCGATGCTCGTGCCGTTCCTGCGTTTCAAGTCGTAAATCGAATGCGCCAGCCGAGCCAACTAACAGGGCGTGGCACGGCGTTTCCGCTATACCATTCGCGTTGAAGCCCGGAGGGAGCGGATAAGGGAGCAACACGTGACATTTCTAGTTCTTCTGGTTCTCTGGTGCATCTTGCTGGCCGTGTCGTGGCCAGTGGCGCTAGCGGTGCTGGTCCTGGCGCCGCTGGTGTGGCTAGTGGCGCTTCCGTTTCGCATCGTCGCCCTGTGCCTCGGCGCGGTCTTCGCCTTGCTCAGAACCGTTCTATTCCTGCCCGCGCGAGTTCTTGGGCATCGGGGCTGACGATTACATTTCGAACGCACCGTCTAATGCGCCGTACACGATTTCTCTGCGCGATCGGCGTGAGCCTCTGGTCGGTCGTGGTCATCGGCAACCAGTCAGCGCCGTCGGCCTTACTGTCCGGGGCGCTGCGGTCTCACGTGTCTGACGAGCGGTTCGGGATTGTCACGTCCATCAGAGGATTGCCGCTCGGCGTCCGCGACGCGCTGCAGATGTTGTTCGGCAGCCTGACACTCGACATCGCCGAGCCCGGAGCCGAGTTTCAGGTCACCGATGTGATCGTCAATCCGAATTTGCCGATTCGTCGGCTGGTCGCGGCGGGGTGTTCGATCGAATACTGTCTCGTCTACTACGAGCGCGGCGGTAGGAACCACACGTGGCTGATGGCGCTGTTTCACTGGACGCCGGAGGCAACGCGACTCGAGTGGGGTGGCACCGCTCCTGGCGGCTTGGCCACGATCGACGACGTTCGGAAGGCAGTCCTGTCGGGAGCGATCAAGGGCCCCGCCACGGCGTGGTAGTTGTTCAGGGCACTGGCGTGGACACGCAGCCGCGAACTCGTCGCCCATGAACGACGAGCAGACGTTTCGGCTGGTACTCGTTGTTGTCTTGCTTCTGGTCCTTCCGATCGGTATCTACTTCAGAGCCACGTCACAAGCGACGCGCGAAAAACTCGACCGACGTCAGGAGGGTCTCTTCATCCTGGCGACGCTGCGGCCGCTGGGCGCGTTTTTCTGGCTCGGGGCGATCGCATGGCTGATCGATCCAGCGTGGATGGCGTGGTCAGGCGTGGCGCTTCCAATCTGGCTGCGGTGGACTGGCGTCGGCATGATCATCATTGCGGTGGGGCTACTGGTGTGGACCTTCCGCTGTCTCGGCCGGAACCTGACGGATACGGTGGTTACGAGACAGCAACACACGCTGATTGTCGATGGCCCGTATCACTGGATCCGGCACCCGTTCTACGACTCTGCGGCGTTGCTGATGGTGGCCATTTCTCTGATTGCAGCGAACTGGTTCCTCTTCGTGATCGGCAGTGCCGTGTTTTGTTTGCTCATCATCCGAACGCGTAAGGAAGAAGAGAACCTGACGGCTCGTTTCGGAAGCAGCTATCGCGCGTACACGGAAGGGACAGGCCGCTTCTTGCCTAGGATTGGAGCGAACCGGCATCGCGCGTAACCACACCACTACGCGTTGTACTGAAGCTCATGACGGAAGCCGAATGGCTGGCCTGTAACGATTCTCTATGCGGAGCGTGCTTTCAACCGTATGCCTTTCCTGGCCGACGCGCTCGAAGCCTCGGGCTGCAAGGACGCTGAACTGATCGAACATTGCCGATCCCGTCGTGAGCACGCTCGCGGCTGCTGGGTCGTGGATCTGCTCCTCGGCAAGGGCTGAGCAGACGCCATCACAAGAGGACGCGATAGTATTGCCTCCCGGCAGCGATCGAATGCACCCTGAATGACGGACGCGTCTCCGTTTCTCCAGCTTCAAGCCATCGTCAAGCGCTTCCCCGGCGTCCTCGCGCTCAACAACGTCGGCCTCGACGTCGTTCCCGGCGAAGTCCACGCGCTGCTCGGTGAAAACGGCGCCGGGAAGTCGACGCTCATCAAAGTCATTTCTGGCGTGTACCGGCCGGACGCCGGGACGATCCAGATTGACGGCCGGCCTGTCGACATCCGGACACCACATGACGCGCAGGCGCTTGGCATCAGCACGATCTATCAGGAGTTCACGCTCGCGGCTGACATGACGGTGGCCGAGAACATCTTTCTCGGCCGCGAGCCGCTGCGAGTGCGCGCGCTGTCGATTGTCGATCGCAAGGCGCTGATCCGGCAGACGCGTGACGTGCTCGGCTCTCTCGATCTGCAGATCGATCCCGAAGCGACGGTCAAGCATCTCGGCGTGGCACAGCAGCAGATGGTTGAAATCGCGAAGGCGCTGTCGCTCGACGCCAGGCTGATCATCATGGACGAGCCGACGGCCACGTTGACATCGCACGAGATCGATCGCCTCTTCGAGGCGATCGCCCGCCTCAAACAGCGGCAGGTAGCTGTCATCTACGTGTCGCACCGGTTGGACGAGGTGAAGGCGGTGTGCGACCGCGCGACGATTCTGCGCGACGGCACTTTCGTCGCCGCGGTGCCGGTGGGCTCGACGACGATTGACGAGATGATCCGCTTGATGGTCGGGCGCGATCTGAAGGACAAGTTCCCAAAGGTCAAGTCCGAACCGCGCGAGGAGATGCTCCGCGTCGAGGAGCTCACGCGCAAGGGTGTGCTTCACGGGATCAGTTTCAACGTCCGCCGAGGCGAGATCGTCGGCATTGCAGGGCTCGTTGGCTCGAAGCGAACCGAGACCGCACGGGCGATATTCGGGGCCGATCCGATCGACAGCGGACGGATCCTCCTCCGTGGCACGCCCGTGAGCGTGCGGACCCCTGGCGATGCCATCGAGCACGGCATCGCGCTCGTGCCCGAAGACCGCAAACGCCAGGGTATTTTCGCAACGTTATCCGTGTGGGAGAACGTGGTGCTGAGCGCACTGCGGCGGTTCTCGCGCAAGGGCATCCTCGACGTGCGTCGCGAGAAGCAGCACGCGCAGGAGTTCGTCGCGTCGCTTCGCATCGCGACGCCGGATCTGGAAAAACGCGTGCTCGATCTGAGCGGCGGCAACCAGCAGAAGGTCGTTATTGCGAAGTGGCTCAACACGAACGCAGAAGTCTTTCTCTTCGACGAGCCGACCCGCGGCATCGACGTCGGCGGCAAGATCGAGGTCTATCGGCTGATGGGCGAGCTGATCTCCCGCGGCGCCGCCATCGTGATGATCTCGTCAGAGCTCCCCGAGATTCTCGGCTTGAGCGATCGCATTCTCGTGATGCGCGAAGGGAGAATCTGCGGTGAGTTCGATCGCGCCGATGCCACCGAAGAGAACATCCTGAACTGCGCGCTGCGAGGCGCGGCATAGCCTTGAGAAAGATGCGTTGGAGCCGGTTCGGGATGCCGGCGGTCATCGTTGCGCTGGCGATCGTCTTCGGCTCGATCAATCCGAACTTCTGGAGCGCGACGAATCTGGCGAACGTCTCCCGCCAGATGTCGATTCTGGCGCTCCTGGCCCTCGGCCAGACATTCGCCATCCTGAGCGGTGGCATCGACCTCTCGGTGGGATCGCTGCTCGCGCTGGTCAGCGTGATCTGCGCGCAGCAGATGAAGAACTTCGGTCTGTTCGAAGGCATCACCGCGGGGATCGTGGCGGGCGGACTCGCAGGACTGGTAAATGGCCTGATCATCGCGCGGGCGCGCGTGCCGCCGTTCATTGCCACGCTCGGCATGCTGGTCGCGGCGCGGGGCGCGGCGTTGACGCTCAGCGGCGGCCTGCCAATCGCCGGGCTTCCGCGGGAATTTCTGGTGCTTGGCGCCGGCTACATCGGTCCTGTCCCCATTCCAACCGTCATCGCGGCAGTGGCCTTCGTGCTGGCACATGGCATCCTGCGCCGGACCCGGTTCGGCCGCTACGTCTATGCGATGGGGAGCAACGAGGAAGCGGCGGTGCTCTCTGGCATCAACGTCGCGAACTATAAGATGCTGGTGTACATCACCAGCGGGCTGTTTGCGGGGATTGCCGGCGTCATCTTGACGTCCCGTGTGATTTCCGGCCAGCCGACGCTCGGCGAAGTCCAGGAGTTGTATTCGATTGCTGCCGTCGTGATTGGCGGCGGCAGAATCAGTGGTGGAGTCGGAGGAATCGGCACGACGCTGATGGGCGTGCTCGTGCTCGGCATTCTCGGGAACGGGCTGAACCTCGTGCAGGTCTCCTCTTACATCCAGAACATTGTCATCGGCGTGATCATCGTCGGCGCGGTGTACGTCGACCTGGCGCGGGAACGGCGGCGCTGATGCGGTGGGCGGGAAGGGCAGGAAGGGCGAGACCATGAAGATGAAGAGATTCAGCGCGGCAGTGACAGTCGCGATGTTGACGGTTGCCGGATGTGGCCGCGGGACGCAGACGTCGCAGGAGACCGCCGCTGGAACGCCGGGAGCCGCTGACGCAACGGTTGCACAGGCGGTCACGGACTTTCCACGACCTGCGAAGCCGTCAAAGGCGTACCGGATCGGAGTGTCCATTCCGCATCTCGCCAATCCGCACTATGTGGGACAGGCCTACGGTTATATCGACGAGGCGCAAAGCCTCGGCGCACAGGTGACGCTGCTCGAAGCCGGCGGGTACGAACATCTGGACAAGCAGGTGTCGCAAGTCGAGGACCTCATCGCAAGCAAGGTCGACGCGATCATCATCGCGGCGGTGAGCGGCCCCGGCACGATCGGCGCCGTGGAGGCTGCCGCTGCCGCAGGCATTCCCGTCATCAATGTCAACGTCATGACCGACAGCGACAAGGTCGTCACCCGCATCCGATCCGATGACGATGTGATTGGCCGTATGCAGGCGGACTTCATGGGTGAGCGGCTGAAGGGCGCGGGGAACGTCGTCATGCTGCGCGGCGCGCCCGGGACCTCATGGGCGGAAATCCGCGGTAATGCGTTCAGAAAACAGCTTGCCGCGAAGTATCCAAACGTGAAGGTGCTCGGCGAGCAGTACTCGCAGTCAACGCCGGCGGATGGACTGCGCCTGATGGAGGACTTCCTGCAGACGTTTCCGCAAATCAGCGGCGTCTACAACGGAGCCGATTCTACAGCGGTCGGTGCGGCGCAGGCGGTGAAGGGAGCCGGTAAGGTCGGATCGATCGTCATGACCGCCACGGATTTTCAGCTCGACACCGAGAAGTTCATTCGCGAGGGCGTGATCTCCGCATCCGTCCTGCAGCAACCAGTGACGATGGGACGCTGGGGCGTGCGCGCCGCCATCAGCTATCTCGAGAAGAAGCCCGTCCCGCCGGTGATGTTTACGGGGTTAATGACCGCGACGAAGGAGAACCTCGACAGCCTGGATCTCACAGCCGTTCGAGCACCGGCACGCTGGACACCGCCGACGCGCTAGTTGGTAGTTGGCGGTTGATAGTTGGTAGTTGGCGTCGCGGAACGTTATCGCCGAGCTGGCGAAGAGCATCGCAACGCCGTGCCCTATACTGACGAGAGCGGGTTGTCCCCATGTCGTCAAGCCCGGCGGGTGCGCCGCGGTTACCACAGTTCTTAGCTGGATTCAGCCGTTCCCATCAATGTGATGTCAATGCGACGGTTCGCGTCGCAGTCGTGCTCAGCGGCGGAGGGCTGCGCGGTGCGGGGCATGTGGGGGTGCTGCAGCAACTTGTCGCGCACGACATTCCGATCGACATCATCGTGGGCTCCAGCGCCGGCGCAATTGTCGCCGCCTTCTATGCGGCGGTCGGACTCACGCTGGATGACCTGGTTCGCGACGCGCGGGAATTTCGTGGCCGGCATCTGCTTGCCCACAGTCTGAACGTCCGTCTCGGACGCCGGCTCGAACGGGTTTTGGGAAGAGCGAGCGGACTGATTCCCACGCGCCTCGAGCAGCTCGAGCGCGCCACGTTCGACCGGCTGCATCACGGCGTTCGCAAAATAGGCGTCGTGTGCCACGACCTGACGAGTGGCCGACCGCGCTACTTCTCAACCGGATGCGATCTGGGTGTCTGCGTGAGCGACGTCGTCCGCGCGAGCGCATCCATCCCCTATCTGTTCCCACCGGTTACTGTCCAATGTGATGAACAACGTTTGCTTCTGACGGATGGCGGGATCAGCGACTGCCTTCCGATCGAGTTCGCTCGACGCCCACCGTTGTCAGCCACACATGTCATCGTGTCTGACTGCCGCTGGCTCGCCACCTGCGCTCCAGAAAGCAGCGACCAGCTGATTTATGTGAGACCGCGGCTTTTCGCGACCGGAACGTTGTGGGCGCCGTCGTCCACATTACTGGCTGCCGTCCAGCATGGGGCCGCCGCGGTCACCGACGAGATCGTAGACCGTGCCCGACGCTGGCGCGACGCTCTGGCCGCCGGTCCGCCGGATCTCGCGGCTCACCCGCTGCGCTGAGGGTGGCGCTCAGGAGGGTACGCCGGCCGTTTTCGCGGTGATACTCTACGGCGCGATTCTCAGGTTCAAATGTCTTTCAGTGCCGGTCAGCGCTTGGGCCCCTATGAATTGCTGTCCGCCATCGGCGCGGGCGGCATGGGCGAGGTGTATCGGGCCCGCGATACACGCCTCGGCCGCACCGTCGCCATCAAAGTGCTTGGTGCTCACCTCTCCGACAGGCCCGAGCTGCGTGAGCGGTTCGAGCGTGAGGCGCACGCTGTCGCCAACCTGAATCACCCTCACATCTCCGTTCTCTACGACATTGGCCGCGAGGGCGACAGAGATTATCTGGTCATCGAATACCTCGAAGGCGAAACGCTCGCGGCCAGATTGGCCACAGGCGCCTTGCCACAAAAGCAGGCGCTCGAAATCGCTGGCCACATTGCCGATGCCCTCGACGCCGCGCACCGGCAGGGCATCACGCACCGCGATCTGAAGCCCGCCAACATCATGCTGACCAAGTCGGGAGCCAAGCTGCTCGACTTTGGTGTCGCGAAATTGAATTGGGCACCAGACAGCGGGGCAACGGCGGTTCCAACTCTATGCGAGGCAACCGGTGCCGGGACGCTTGTTGGGACGGTCCACTACATGGCGCCGGAGCAGCTCGAAGGTAAACCGGTCGACGGGCGTACGGACATCTACGCGCTTGGAGCGGTCATCCACGAAATGCTCACCGGTAAGCGCGCGTTCGACGGCATCGTACCGGTTGCGCCATTTGCGGTCGACCGTCTCGTGAAGCGATGCCTGGCGAAAGATCCTGACGACCGCTGGCAGAGTGCGAGGGATTTGGCGGCGGAACTGAAGTGGATGGCCGAAGGTGACGGGGGAAACGGTTCGACAGTCGCCGAGGCGCCATCGCGCGTTCGAACGATCGCCGTTGCCGCGGGATCGCTCGCCGCCGGCGCTGCGCTGGCGGCGGTCGCCGCATGGCGCCTGATGACCGGCCCGTCAATTCCGCAGGCAACGCAGACGACGCGCATGGTGATTACGTTGCCGGTGGGCGATACGTTTCCTACCGATCCGATTCTGAACGGCGGCGAGCTCGCCATCGCACCTGCCGGCGACCAGATCGTGTACGCCGCTCAGCACGGGGAGACGACGCAGCTGTTCGTGCGGGCGATGGACAGCCTCGAGACACGGGCGTTGGCTGGAACGACGGGCGCGATCAATCCGGTCTTCTCGCCGGACGGCCAGACGATCGCGTTTTTCGCCGACGGAAAACTCAAGAAGATTCCGACCGCCGGGGGAGCCGTCACCGTCATTACCAATGGTCAGGGCTTTACCGCCCCAGCGTGGGATGGAGAAAACATCTTCTTCAGCGACACGCCCGGCGGCCCACTGCTGCAGGTCGCGGCAACGGGAGGCGAGCCGCGTACGATCCGCGAAGCCTTTGGGGGCGGCGTGTCATCGCCCTCATTCCTGGGACCCGGTCGGGCGTTCGCCTACTCGCTGGCGTCCGGACCCTACGGCGGTGGCCGCATCGTTGTTCGCACTCCTGACGGCACCGAGCGCACGCTCGCAACAAACGCGACTGCCCCGCAGTACATCCAATCGGGGCACCTCGTGTATTGGCGAGCGGGTAGCCTGTTCGCCGCGCCGTTCGACGCGGCGTCGTTGCAGATCAACGGCCCCGAGGTTCTGGTCGTGGAAGATGTTGCGCCAGGCGGGTTCAGCGTTTCCCGAACTGGATCGCTTGCGTACGTGACTGGAGCACAAGGCACGCTGCGCCGTCTCCTGTGGGTCGACCGCAACGGTGGCCGTTCGCCGATCGACGCACCGACTCGCCCATACGATGCACCGCAGATTTCTCCTGATGGTGGCAGGATTGCGATCGAAATCGGCTCGCAGACGTGGGTCTACGACATGACCCGGGGGGCGCTGACCCGGTTGGCCTTTGAAGGCACGATCAACGACTCGCCTGTGTGGTCGCCCGATGGAAATCGCATCGCCGTGCGATCCGATCGTGCGGGAACCAATCGTGTCTTCTGGCAGCAGGCAGATGGCTCCGGCGGCGCCGAACAGCTGACCGACGGCAACATCGGCGAGTTGCCGCGCTCCTTTTCACCCGATGGACAGACGCTCGCCTATCAGGAGGTCAGTCCAGGAACCCGCAGGAACGTGTGGCTGCTGCGTCTGAGCGATCGAACGAAGCAACCGTTCCTGAGGACACCCGCGACGGAAGGCGCGGCCCGATTTTCTCCGGACGGACGATGGATTGCGTACGTGTCGGACGAATCGGGCAAGCCCGAGGTGTACGTGCGATCGTTGCCACCGACGCCTGGTAAATGGCAGGTCTCGACCGACGGCGGCACCGAGCCCGTGTGGAATCGCAACGGGCGCGAGTTGTTCTTCCGCAGCGGCGATCGCGTGATGACAGCGGATGTCTCGACGCAGCCGATCTTCTCGAGCGGACGGCCGCGGCTGCTCTTCCAAGGCAAGTACCTGCGAAGCGAGTTTCCGCTCACGGGCTTCGCATATGACGTGTCGCCTGACGGTCAGCGTTTTGTCATGGTTGAAGAGACGGGAGGAACCACCGCGGCGCAAATCAACGTCGTCCTCAACTGGGCGGAGGAACTGAAGCGACGTGTGCCGGTGAAGCGTTAGTTAGTTGGTGGTTGGAACCACCAACCACCAACCAGCGCAGCTACTGCTGACCGCGGCCGCCGCGGCCGCCACCTTGACGACCACCGCCGCCTTCAGCAGGCGCGTTGCCGCCACCGCCGCCGCGCGCTGCCGGCTGCGGCAGTGGCTTCTGCGGACCCAGGACCTTGGTGAGCGCCGTGTAGGCGCACATCTCGTCCATGTTGCCGCCGCCCACGCCCATCGCGCCGATCAACTGGTTCTCGACGACGATCGGCAGGCCGCCGCCGACAAAGTAGTAGGACAGACCTTTCTCCCTGCCGAGGTCCATGCGAATCGCGCGTCCCTCGAGCGTCGGGAATCGAGACGCCACCTCGCTCGACGGGGTGCGCGCGTAGAGCGCGGTCTGCGCCTTCATCAGTCCCGTCTCGACGCCGATTGGCAGCACGCCGTCCATCACGTGGGCGTCCACGATGTCGCCCGTGGGGGTCAGCACGAATATCGCGTACGTGCCGGGGCCGTTCGGCTGTGATTTCGCGAAGTCGAGGCACGCGTCCACGAGCTGGCGCGCAACGGTCGCGTTGATCTGCATCTTCATCAGCGTGCGGCCGGCCACTTCGTCGGATACGACCGCGCGCGAAAGCGGCATCGGGGTCTGTGCATATGCGGTCGTCGCCATCGCGAGCGCCGCCGCGGCCATGACAAGCTTCTTCATCCGTTCCTCCCTGGAAGGCCGGCTGAAAGCCGGCCTCTACGTACTGTTACGAATGCTCCATGATGATCTTCATCCGCTGGCCGCTGTCGGAGCTGAGCAGGCCGATGGCGGCTTTCAACTCGCCGAGAGGCAGCACGTCGCTGACGAGCGGATCGAGTTTCACCTGACCGCGCTCGACGAGCGCGATGCACGCGGTGTAGTCCTCGGGCTTCGCGACCCGGGCGCTGATGAGTGAAACCTCTTTGAAGTACAGGTCGTAGAACGGCAGCGCCCCCTCTTTCGCCGTGTAGATGCCAAACATCAGCACCTTGCCACCGAACCGCGTCATGTGAACCGAGTGCTCGAGCTGCCTGAGGACGCCTGTCGTCTCGATGGTCAGGTCGGCGCCGCGGCCTTCCGTCAGATCGCGCACCTGCTCGATGACATTGTCACCGCCGGGGATGGTGACGTCGGCTCCAAGCTTCTCCGCCATCGCGCGCTTCTCGGCGCTCCGCGTGATGCCGATGACGCGGGCACCGCGCGCCTTCGCGAGCTGCACATGCAGCTGACCGGTGACGCCGAGGCCGATCACCGCGACCGTATCGCCGGGGAACGTCTCCACTTGCCGTTGAGCGTGCAGGCACGTCGTCAGCACCTGAATCATCGGCGCGGTGCGATCGTCAATCGAATCAGGCAGCTTGAATACCTGACTCTCGGGCACGATGAGGTATTCAGCGAAACCACCGTTGACGTCTCGGCCGATCAACGTTCCGTTCGGACAGAGATTGGTCAGCCCCTTCTGGCAATAGAAGCAGGTGCCGTCGTAGGTTTCGGGGTCGACAATGACGCGTTCGCCCGTATCAACCCGCTCGCCTGCCATCTCGTGGCCGGGAATGAGCGGATACGGTACGCGTATCGAGCCGTTGTAGATCTTGTAGTCTGTGCCGCACACGCCGCTGTGGGTGATGTGGACGAGTACCTGCCCCGGCCCGGGCTGCGGCCGCGCGACCTCGTCGAGCACGAGGTCCGACGGCGCCCGCAGAACCATTGCCTTCATGCTTTTTGTGTAGCGACCTGATTCACCGGGTTGCGTGCTGGTTTGCCGGTCAGCACGTTCGCCACTTCCTGCGACGCCTTCGTCTGCAGCTCCACCAGCGACTCCTCTGAGTAGAAGCTGGTGTGCGGCGTGATGATGACGTTCCGCTTGCCGATGAGTGGAGAGCCGGTCGGCGGCTCGTTGGTCATCACGTCGAGCGCGGCACCCGCGATCTGACCCGAATCGATCGCCGCCGCCAGCGCAGCCTCGTCGATGACGGGACCGCGCGCGGTGTTGACCACGTAGCTGCCCTTCTTCATCCTGCTGAACACGTCGGCGTTGAACATGCCCCTGGTCTCGGGCGTCAACGGGCTGTGAATCGAGACGTAGTCCGACACCTTCAGCAGCTCGTCGAGCTCCGCTCTCTCCACGCCGAGATTCTGAAAGACTTCGGGCGGCACGTATGGGTCGAACGCGACGACACGCATGCCGAACGCCTTCGCCTTGGGCGCGACCAGCTGCGGAATTCGACCAAACCCCACCAGGCCGAGGACGCTGCCGCGCAGGCGGTGAATCGGCACGAAGTTCGGCATCTTCCACGTACCCGAGTGAACCTGGTCGGTGCCCATCGGGATCTTGCGCACCGCGGCGAGCAGCAGCGCCATCGCGTGGTCGGACACTTCGTCGATGCAGTAGTCCGGAACCTTCGTGACGACAATGCCCTGGGCTGTAGCGGCGTCGAGGTCGACGTTGTCGACCCCGATGCCGAAGCGCGAGATGATCCGGACCTTCTTCATCTGTCGGATCATGTCCGCGTTGATCTTCGCGTAGGTGACGAGCACGGCGTCCGCGTCCGCCGCGAGCTTCATCACGGACTCCGGCGATGAATCCGCGGCGAGCGCGAGCTCGGCTCCGATCTCGGCAAGCACTGCCTTGGCCGGGTCGAGGTTCGGAAAAACAGAGTCGGCGACTGCGACGAAAAATCTCCCTGCCATCGTCTACTTCATCGCCTCTTCCATGTGCTCCATGCGCGTAAACACCACTGGGCCGTTCGCAGTCACGAGCACGTTCTCCTCGAGGCGGCACGTCTGCTCGAGATGCGGGTGGCCGGCGAAGGTCTCGATCGCGAAGTACATGTTTTCCTTGATCGGCGCCGGGTACTTCATCGAGTACGCACGCGACATCCACATTCCCTCATACAGCGTGATGCCGATGCTGTGCGCGAACTGCTGCAGCGTCACCGTCGTGTACTCGTCGTCGTCGTAGTGCGGGAACTTCTTGACAACGTCGGCGGTCGTATTGCCCGGCTTGAGCTGCTCGATGCCCGCATACATCGAGTCGTACACTTCCTTGTACAGGTCGATTTCCTTCGGCGTCATCTTCATGCCATACGCACCGCCGCACTTGAAGAGACGCACGAAGTCGATGAAGTAGCCCGATGGCCCGACCGCGTTGATGTCGACGATAACCAGGTCGCCCTGACGAATGAGCTTGTCGGTTGCCCAGCGGCGGTACGGGCTGGTGTTGCCGCCCGACGCCACGATGATGTCGTAGATGATTTCGCAGCCGCGCTCGAGCATGAACTCGTGCACCTTGGCTTCGATTTCGCGCTCGCGGACGCCCGGCTTCAGCCACTCGTACTTGATCTTCCACATCGCCGCGTCGCCGATGCTCGACGCCATCTTCAACAGCTCGATTTCGTCGGGGGTCTTCACCACGCGCGCGCGCGACACCGCCGGCCAGCCATTGACGATGTTGAGCCCGAGCTTGGTCAGGGCCTCGAAGGCCGGCATATCGAGGTTGTCGATGCCGATCTTTTCTTTCTCGACCTTGGCTTCCTTGAGCACTTCCATCACGGAGTCGGCCATGCGGCCCGCCATGTACGGCACCGCGCCCTCGGCCCACTGCCATGTCACTGCGGGACGGATGCGGTTCGGCTCCATCCACGGCAGATCGATCTTGGCGCACTGCAGGTCCGAGCCCGCGGTCTCGAATAGCGTCGGCGCCCCTTCGGCGGGAACAACCGCGTAACGGATGTTGATGTTGTATTTCCAGTTGCCCTGGTAGGAGGCGGTGGCGTAGCGGATGTTGGCGCCAGCAAACAGGATCAGCGCGCCGAGATTGTCGACCTTCATCTCAGCCTGCAGCTTCTTCAGCCGATCCTTGCGGAGCCGATCGAAGTCGACGCGCATCTGCCAATCCGCACCCGTCTGGCTGTAGAGCCGCCGCGGATTGTTGCGATGCGGGCCGTCCAGGAAGGCAACATCCATCCCCGTCGCGGGGTCGACTTTCCGCTCATCCCATCTCACAAAATCACTAGCCATCGCGCACCTTTCTCGTAAAGTCGAAGAGTCGTTAAGGTTGAAAAGGGGTTACGTACTGAAACTTCGTGGTCGATCAGCCGGCGGCCGCGATCTGCCTCTGCTCCTGCGCGTGCTTCGCCTTGATCAGGTTGTAGACCTTCTCCGCAGTCGCCGGCAGCGACGTGACCCTGACGCCCACCGCATCGTGAATCGCATTGCAGATCGCCGCGGCCGTCGAAACGCAGGTCGGCTCGCCAACACCCTTGGCGCCGAATGGACCGGTCGGATCGTAGTTGTCCACGATGTCGACATGGACCTCGGGCATGTCGAGCGAGGTCGGCATGATGTAGTTGGTCAGGTTCGGATTAATCTGGCGGCCCTTGGCGTCGAACAGGATCTCCTCCTGCAGCGCAAACCCGACACCCATGGAGATCCCGCCCTCGACCTGGCCTTCCACCAGCATCGGATTGATCGCCGTGCCGCAGTCGTGCGACGCAACGATACGCACCACCTCGACCTCGCCGGTCTCGTCGTCGACGTCCACTTCCGCAATCTGCGTCGCGTAGACGTAGGTCGCAAACGGCTTGCCCTGCCCCGTTTCAGGATCGAGGGCAACTGTCGCTGGATTGAAGTATCCGCTTCCGATTGGCGGCTCGCCGCTGACGACGCGCGCGCGGTTCGCCACATCGCCGATGTGCACCTTCCGCTGCGGGTACCCCTGGACCACGATGTGGTGATCTTTTGCGTCGAGCTGGTTCGTCTTGACGCCGAGCATCGGCGCCGCCACGTCGAACAGCATCAGCTTGGCTTTTTCTGCCGCCAGCCGTGCCGCATTGCCGGTGACGTAGGTCGTCCGGCTCGCAATCGCGCCGGTGTCCATGGGGGTCGCGTCGGTGTCGGCCGACACGACGTGCACGTCCTCGGTCGCGATGCCGAGCTCCTGCGCAACGATCTGGGCGAGGATGGTCAGCGACCCCTGACCGGTTTCAACCGTGCCGGTCAGCAGCGTCGCGGTTCCGTCTTCGTTCACCTTCACCACTGCGGCACTGGGGTTCGCCGCAACGGTGAACCCGATTGGGTACCACATACACGCCATGCCGCGCCCGCGCCGCTTCATGCCTTTGCTCCATTCCACCCGAATCGCTGCGCCGCTTGTAGCAGCGATTCGCGGACGACGACGCTGTGCAACGTCTGGCTGGTCGGACTCAATGACCCTTCCTTCAACGCATTGCGCAGTCTGATCTCCAGCGGATCGATTCCGAGCGCTTTCGCGATGTCGTCCATGTGCGACTCGTACCCGAAGCACACCTGCGGCGCTCCGAACCCGCGCATCGCGCCCGTCATCGTCTTGTTGGTGTAGACGACAAAGGCCTCGGCAACGAGGTTCTCGATTTCGTACGGTCCCGCGCACAGAATGCAGGCTTTCCCGAGCGTTGTCTCGCTCCAGGAGCAGTAGGCGCCGCCGTCGAGCACGAGGCGAATCTTCCGCGCGAGGATCTTGCCGTCCTTCGTTACGCCCGTCTTGTAATCCATGATGATCGGGTGCCGCGTCGTCGAGGAGTAGAACTCCTCAGGGCGCGTGAAGGTGCACTTGACCGGACGGCCGGTCTTCTTCGACAGCAGGGCGACGACGGGTTCGGTGGTGATTTCGTTCTTGCCCCCGAAGTTGCCGCCAACGACGGTCGCGATGATGCGAATGCGGCTCATCGGAATGCCGAGCACACGCGCGATGTCGGCGCGGCCGAGCGTAATCCGGCCCAGGGTCGAATGGATCGTCACGCGACCATTGGCGTCCCACTGCGCCAGCGAGGAGTGCGGTTCGAGCGGTACGTGCTCGACCATCTGCGTGCGGAAGCTTGCCTCGAAAATCCGGTACGACTCGGCGAAGCCTTTCTCGATGTCGCCCTTCTTGATCAGCTTGTGGCCGTAGATGTTCGCGCTCGGCGCGTGCACGCCGGGCGTCTCCAGCTTCAACGACTCGAGCGGATCGAGGACTGGCGGGAGCTCTTCGTACTCGACTTTGATCTTTTCAATGGCCTCGGCAGCGATCTGTTCCGTCACCGCGGCGACCGCGGCCACACCGTCGCCGGCGTGGAAGACGCGCTCGTCGGCGAGCACCGGCTGATCTTTCAGCGACGGGCCGAACGTGTTCACCGGAAGATCCTTCCCGGTAATAACAGCCACGACACCAGGCATGGCTTCCGCTTCCGAGGTGTCGACGTTCAGGATTCGGGCGCAGGCGACGCCGGCGCGCTTGATCTTGCAGAACAGCATGCCTGGCACGTAGAAGTCGTCGATGTATTTCGTCTGTCCAAGACCATGAAGGCGGCCATCGGGACGCGTGGTCCGCTGGCCGACGGCAGGCGTCTGGCGGCTCGGGTCGGGAACCCGAACGTCGATCGGGAACGGCACGAGCGGCGCCGGTGCCGGAGCACGCAGCAGGGCCTCAGCGTCGAGCAGTGTTCCTTTTTTCTCTACGACCGCAGTCTTGGTATCCATGGACCGTCCTTTATGCCTTCGCGCCGTCCTGCGCGATCGCCTGGATGGCTTCGATCATCTTGCTGTAACCGGTGCAGCGACACAGGTTGCCTGCGAGAGCGTCGCGGATGTCCGGCACCGATGGGTTCGGATTCTGATCCAGAAGCCACTTGGCCGACATGATCACGCCGGGGCCGCAGAACCCACACTGGAGCGACCCTTTGTCCTCGAATGCTTTCTGAATCGGATGGAGGCGATCGGAGGTCGCAAGGCCTTCGATGGTCAGCACGTCGCGGCCGTCGGCCTGCCCTGCCAGCATCAAGCACGAGTTCACGAGCTTGCCGTCGACGATGACCGTGCAGGCGCCGCAGTCGCCGACGTCGCATCCAAGCTTGGCGCCCGTCAGATTGAAACTTTCCCGCAGCAGCTTGAGAAGTGTTGTCTCGGGTACGACCGTAGCCGAGCGCTTTTCGCCATTGACCGTGAGGGTGACCGAAACCATCAGTGTGCCTTTCCTGTCGGTGCCTGTCGCTTCTTCTGCGCGAGTTCCCAGGCGCTCTCCAGCGCGCGCCTTGTAAGCACGCCAATCAGATCGCGACGATAGGCTGCCGACGCCCGGAAATCGTTAATCGGCTTCGCGTCGTTGGCCGCGAGCTTGCCGGCTTCGACCATCGCTTCCGCGGTGATCGGTTTACCTTCGAGATAGCGCTCGGCTGACGCCGCGTGAATGACCGTCGGCGCAACGGCGCCCAGCGAGATGCGCGGCGCAACGAAGGTGTTGTTGTCCCAGTCGACCCAGATGGCGGCCCCGACATTGACGAGCGCGAGCGCCTGCCCCTTCCGCAGCCCGAATTTCAGGAAATGGGTCGGTTTGCCGAGGTTCTCTTTCGGAATGATGATTTCGACCAGCAGCTCGCTGGGCTTGAGCACGGTCTTGCGGGGGCCGACGAAGAACTCCACCAGCGGCACCTGACGACGGCCTTCCGGGCCTGCGATCGTCACGATGGCGTCCAACGCCACGAGCGTCGGACCGCTGTCCATGGACGGAACGGCCGTGACCAGATTGCCTCCCAGCGTCCCAAGATTGCGGGTCTGCACGGCGCCGATGGTGTG
>DASTZI010000191.1:0-7157 GCA_035764385.1 Vicinamibacterales bacterium | reverse complement strand
AAGCGTCAGCAGCGTTCCGAAATTTCCGGCCAGCGCGCAGGCGATGCTCATCACCGACATCAACGCCGTCGCGCCAGCAACACTTCGGATCCGTCCGTGGCGCTCGGCGAACGCTCCGAACACCAGCGCGCCGACAAACTGTCCGAGATAGCCGATGGCAATCAGCCAGCCGATCTGCGCCGGCGTGATGGCCCACAGGCGCACGAGCACGGGGAGCACAAAGGCGAGCGACAGCGCATCGAACGCATCGAAGAACGTTGCGCTCCCGACGATGATGCGGGCGCGGAGGTGCCAGCGCGAAAACGGAATGCTCTCGAGCCGCGCGAGAAGCATCGGCGCGTCCGCCTTCGCGCTTCGCGCTACGGCGGACACGTCAGAGGCGCCCGAAGAGGCCACGCAACTCCGTTGTGATGTGGTCGGGAAATTCAATAGGTGTCAGATGCCGCGCGTCGGGAATGATGGTCAGCGTTGAGTGCGCAATCGCGTCATGAAGCTGCCGTGCCATCGCCACTGGCGTCGCATAATCCTCCTCACCAACAACGATCGCGGTCGGCATGTTGAAGTTGGCGAGCTGGGCCCGCGTATCCGCAGCCCCGAGCAGCTCGCAGGATGCCGCGTAGCAATCCACGTCGTTCGCGACGAAGACATCCGTGGTTCGCGTCAGCACCTCGGGATGGTTTGCGCGGAAGCCGTCGGAGAACCAGCGCGTGAGCTGAAAATCGATCAGCCCGTGAAGGCCCTTGCTCCGCGCTGCATCGGCTCTCTCCTTGAATTTCGCCGGCGCATCGGCGCCGTACCATGCGGTGGTGTCGATGAGGCCGAGCGCCGCCGTGCGCTGGACAAACTCCGCCGCAAACGCTTGCGCGACGTTGCCACCCATCGAGCAACCGGCAACGACGACCCTCGTCCAGCCGACGTGATCGAGCAGCTCCGCAAGGTCGCGCGCGAACATCTGCGCGGTGTACGGTCCTGGCGTCCGCGGTGACCGTCCGTGACCGCGGCAGTCGAACGTCAGGATCTCGGCTTCGTCCTTCAATCGCGCGACAACGCCATCCCAGACACTGCGATCGAGCGCAAGGGAGTGAATCAACGCAACCCGCGGCACACCTGGTTTCGGCGCGGGATGATGTGTGAACGAAAGCATCGTGTCAGGACGTACGATTGAGCGCGGGCTCGTCCAACGGGACATTCCACGCGTCGTAGCCGTAGAGCCACGATGTATCGTCGTTGCCGCCCTTCATCCAGGTGTTCGCGCTCGAGATCGCCTGGATGCGTGAAGTCCGCGGCTTCCGGTGCCATTCGTACCGCGTGAATGCGGTCCGAATGTCTCCTTCAGTGTCGGCCAGACACCGCGCCAGGACCGCGGCGTCTTCCATCGCCGTCGCGGCACCCTGCGCCATGTAGGGGGTCATCGGATGGCACGCATCGCCGAGCAGGACGACGCGACCGTCGCTCCATTTCGGCAGAGGCTCGCGCTCGAGAATGGCCCACTTGTGACAGTCGGGGCACGATTCGAGGACGATACGAACGTCAGGGTGAAACCCATCGTACGCCTTCCGCAGCTCGTGCACGCCGCCCTTGGCGGACCATGACTCCCGCGTCAGCCATTCCGCCGGCTCGGGCACGCTCGTGACGAAATAGATCTCGCTCCTGTCGCGCCGCGTGTAGTAGATGACGATGTGCCGGTCGGTGCCCCACCATTTCGTTCGCGAGTTGCCGATGTCCCGGCCATCCATCAACGCGGATGGAAACACCGCGCGATAGGCGATGCGTCCTTTGTGAATCGGCGCATCGGGTCCGATGATAAGGTCGCGCACAATCGAGTGAACGCCGTCGGCGCCCACCACCGCGTCAGCTTCAGCCGTATGCCCATCCTCGAACGTCAGCGTCACCCGGCCGCCGCGCTCGTCCAGGCCGACCAGCTTCTTGCCGAGGCTGATGATGTCGTCAGGCAACACCGAGAGCAGCGCCTCGTGCAGATCGCCGCGGTGCATGCACAAATAGGGTGCGCCGAAGAGCGATTCCGGCATCGGCAGCTCGCGCATCACGTCGCCCGAATCCCATTGGCGATTGAGGTGTGAATACGGCTCGAACGACGTCGCCCTTACGCGCGCTTCGATGCCGATTCGTCGGAGAACCTTCATCGAATTGGGCATCATCTGAATGCCGGCGCCAATGCGCGCGAATCGGCTGGCCTGCTCGTAGACCCGTACGTCGAATCCGAAGAGCCGCAACGTCGAGGCCGCCGTCAGACCGCCCATGCCTGCGCCCACAATCGCGATGGAAAGCCGAGTAGGAGTATTGGCCACGGTTCCCGTCCGAATCATACCAAGGCACCCTTTGCACCCATTGCACCATCCCGCGCGAGCGGGTACGATTCGGCCACTTCACCGTGAACGCCTGCGCAAGTTGACGCGAGGAGAGTTATGAGCATTCAGAAGAAGCTGCGTGTTGGAGCGGTCGTCGTCTCTGTCGCGCTGGGCCTGTCCGTCGTCTACGTCTCGCTGGGAGCACAGCAGGGATCTGGTCCGCGCTATGTGTACGATCCGGGATGGCCCCAGCCGCTGCCCAACAACTGGAAGATGGGCGGCGTGACCGGCCTGGCCGTGGATCCGAAGGACGACACCGTCTGGGCGTACGACCGTCCGAACGACCTGACCAACATCGAGCTCGAAAAAGAGATCGGGATCGCCGACTGCTGCACCCTGCCCCCGTCGATGATTCACTTCGACAAGGACGGGAAGGTGATTGGATCGTTCCAGGCGCCGCAGGGACACGGCATGGACGTCGACAGCAAGGGGTTCGCCTACCTTGGACAGAACACGGTCCGCAAGTACGACGTGAAGACCGGCAAGTTGGTGGGCGCCATCGAGCATACGCCTGAGACCGAGGGCGGCACGTTCCAGAACGAAGTGAACGTTCCGAATCACACGCCGGGCGTCGGAACCATGGGACCCGTGGCTGGATTCCTTCCTCCGCCGCCGGGAGCCGCCGGCCGAGGCGGCCGCGGCGGAAACGTCGACCCGGCCGCCCGCGCGGCTGCGATCGCGGCGTTCCGCGCGAAGTATCCACCGACGACGCCGATGATTGTTGGCGGCATCGAAGAAATTCGCGTCGACGAGCCGGCCAATGAAGTCTATGTCGCCGACAACTATCTCAGCGGACGCGTGATGGTGTTCGACCTGACCACGCTGAAATTCAAGCGGGGCTGGGGTGCCTACGGACACAAGCTGACCGAGATCAGCACGAAGGACGAGGACCACGCGTACAAGCCGAACGGGCCGATGCCGAAGGAGTTTGCCGGTCATCTCACGTTCAACTTCTCGAACGACGGCCTGGTCTACGCGGCGGATCGGAACGCCAATCGCATCCACGTCACCGACAAGCAGGGGAACTTCAAGAAGGAGTTCAAGCTCGCCGAATACACCGGCGTTGGTGGATCAACCGGCGGCGTCGCCTTTTCGCCCGACAAGGCGCAGAAGTATCTCTTCATCTCCGACCTGACCAACAACCACGTGTGGTTCATCGAGCGCGAAACGGGAAAGGTGGTCGGTCAGCTTGGCAGCATGGGCGAGGCCGGCGGGCAGTTCTTCGGCCTGCACATGATTGCGACCGATTCGAAGGGGAACATCTACACCGGCGAGGTGTTCGCGGGCGAGCGCGTGCAGCGGTTCGTCCCTGGCGACAGCCCGCGGGGCAAGCATCTCGAGCAGCTCGCACGGATCCCGTTGAACTGAGGCCGGGATTCTCCAGTAGGGACTGGGGGCTGGGGCCTGGGGACTGGAGGGACGAGCCGCTAGTCGCTTCTAGGCCCTAGTCCCAAGCCCCAAGTCCCTGGAGTTAGCCGCAATGCCTGTCAAACCCATTCCAGACACGTACCACACCGTCACGCCGTACCTGATCGTGAAAGGCGCGGCGCAACTGGTGGACTTCATGAAGCGGGCGTTCGACGCGAAGGAAGTCCATCTCATGCAGATGCCTGACGGCACCATCGCGCATGGCGACTTCGCGATCGGCGATTCCCACGTGATGCTCGGCGAAGCGTCTGGTCCATGGCCTGCGCAGACGACTTCGCTATATCTCTACGTGCCGGATTGTGACGGTTCCTACAAGCAGGCGCTCACCGCGGGCGGTTCGTCAGTGCAGGAGCCGAAGACGCAGTTTTACGGGGATCGTCATGGCGCGGTGAAGGATCCGTGCGGCAACACCTGGTGGGTTGCGACGCACGTTGAGGACGTGTCGCCGGCTGAATTGGAAAGGCGCGCCGCCGAAGCGGCGCGCCAACGATCGTAGGGGACTATTTCTTTACAGCTCCGGGCCCGCCTTCCGCTCCAGCTTCTGCGTTTCCGAGGAACAACGTGCGACCGTCGGGCAGCGTCAGATCGCGGCCGTTGGCGCGGAGCGCTCCATCCTTCGACTGATACCCGTCAACCTTGATGACGGTACCGGGCTGGAGCGATGCCTTCGTGAAGCCGCGGCGCAGCAGCGTGTTGGGTGTGCCGGCCTCGACCATCCACTCCTCGGTCGTGCCGTCGGTCTTCTTCACGTCGACGTAGATCCACGCATGTGGGTTCACCCACATCATCTTCGTCACGGTCCCCGTGAACACCACGTGCCTGTTGGCGTCGAACTCCGAGGCGAAGGCGTGATGCGCCGACACCGCCCTGCTGCCGACGACGAGCCCGATGGTCACGATGGCCGCGAATAGGATCGTTGTACGCATCGCATCTACCTCTTTGCTGGCTGCAGGTTCAACGAGGGGTTCTTCTCGCGATTACGAGCACCGGTGAGCAGGTGCACGATGTCGAAGTTGTCTTCGTGACACATGTACTCGTACATCTGCTCCTTCGGATCGATCTTTGTCCACGGAACCACGGCGGTCCACGGCTTGCTCCACGTCATCGGGTCGTTGATCGTGAATTCGTAGTTGACCGTGTCGTTCGCGACGCGCGTGAACCGCTCGGTGATCTTGTAGGTCGCCGGGTTCGCTCCCTGGTACACAGTCCCGTCGTCTGTGCGGAAGTTCGTCGTCTCGATGACAAGCGTGTTGCCTTCGAAATGCCCGCGCGTGTCACCCAGCCACTGGTGCAGGTTCTTGCCGAGATGCGGCCGGCCATCGAGCGGGATCATGCGCGCGCTGTGGATCATCTCCGGCGCAATCACGACATAGCCCGGGCTCTGATAGATCTGAAAGTCGTTGTTGTAGATCGTGGGCAGATATGGCGGCGAATCAGTGCGGATGATGCAGCGAATCGGCAGCGACAGTTCCGTCGCGACGAGCGGCATCCCGGCGTTGAAGCGGTTCGCCGCTGCCTGACGCTCGGCTCGAATCTTCTGACGCTCGGGACTGATCTGCACCTGCGGAGGCAGCCGGCCGTCCGGCGGATCGACGATTAACGACGTCCGGCGGTCTTCGGTGATCTTCAACCGGCGCGAATCCATCCAGTGCTCGTTGTACGCCCGGTTGACATCAATCTCGGGCCCACCGTCGCGGCGATCGCGGTTCAAGTCGGAGGCGAGCTGTTCCTCGAACTGGCTCGCATCACCCTCACCGACCGTTTCGCCTTTGCCGTTTGGCCGCTGCAGCGGCGTGCTCGTGGCGTCGTTCCACACACCTTGCAGATCGGGATCACCCCACGGTGTTTTCGGCGCGCTCCACGCCTTCGCTGCCGGCTTCGCCGGTGCCGCGGTCTTGGCGGGAGTCGCCTGTGGCTTTGCGCCAGCCGCAGGCTTGGCGCCCGTCGCCGTGGGCGTTTGCGCGATGAGCAGCGCAGAGGAAATCGCCACCGCCGCGAACGCGGTGACGACTACGGATGAAAGCCAACGATGCATCTACGACGCCCCTTTCTTGAACTTGCCGTACAACATTTCCTCGGTGAACGGGACGCACTTGTATTCGAGCAGCTGAACGTTCTTCTCCATGCGCCGGTACAGCGGGATGGTGATCTTCCACGGCCGCGTGTACACCTTCGGGTCTTCGATGGTCGCCTCGTACATCAGGTGATACGGGCTGAGGGGGGTGAACCGCTCGACAACATGCAGCATATCGCTGTGATAATTGCCCGCGCGGTCGAACCACGTTTCCTCACGCTGCCCGGTCACGTCGACGACGAGCGTGTCACCCTCCCAGTGGCCACGCGACCATCCCATCCATGTATCGGTCGGAGCCTCGTCCTTCCAATCCATCCGGATGGTGCGCGACGCCGTCGCAAATTCATAGGCCATCAGGATGTAGGGGCTCGATCCCTGCACGATCTGGAACGGGTACGGCATGTAGGTGGCGCGCGGAATGCCCGGCATGTAGCACTTCATCTCGGGGTCGCCGAGGTTGTGCCACGTCTTGTCGTTGCTGACGTCGACCTTCATGCGGTTGGCGACGTTCTGTCTCTTCTTCGCCAGCGCCTCGGGTTTGTATGGGATTTCGCCGCCTTCGACGACGCTCTGACCAGCGGGCCAGCCCCCATACGCGCCCATCAACTCTGGATGAGGACCGGACTGCGCTTCATGATCCTCGAGGTCGATGTTCGCAGTCGTAAAGGCCTGCCAGATGCCGTTCAGGTCTGGATGGCCATTGAGACGCGGGGCTTTGTATGCCGGAAACGCCGAAGGCTGACGCGGCGGCGGCGCTTGCCCCGCCAGTGGTAGCAGCCAGATGAGAGCGATCATCACCGCGAACCCAACCGGTGTGATCACGCGCCAGAACCGGGTACGCATGTGAACCTGCCTATGTTAAGGCTGCGGATTGTAGCACCAAATCCGTTGACATTCCCGATGGTGGCGCATAGTTTCGTGCCAGTTTCGACATGAACAGACGGTCTATTGCACTGCTTGGGATCGGTGCACTCGTTGCGGTGGCGATTGTCGCCAGCACGCTGCATCCGATGGCCGCTGGCGGCACAACCTTGAACACGGCCTGGGGCGACCCCGACCTTCAGGGTATCTGGTCGCAGAAGTACCAAATTCCGTTGCAGCGGCCGGCCCGCGATGCTGCCAAATCGCTGCTCACACCCGATGAAGTCCGTCAGCGTGAAGCGGAACGGGCACAGCAGGCAGCCAGCGCACCAAAGCGCGGCGACCGCATCGCGGCACGCGGCACACTCGAGGACCTGACCGGCGCATACGACATCACCTTCGAGGCGGATCCCATCGATACCTCG
>DASTZI010000190.1:0-7047 GCA_035764385.1 Vicinamibacterales bacterium | reverse complement strand
GTTGATGAGGCCCGAGCGCCCCATGTAGCAGTTCGCGACCTGGTAGCGCGTCCAGTCGATCGGGTTGTCGGAGGCGAGCTTGTCGTACACCGACTTATCGATCTTGCCGTACGGGCTCTCCTTGGTGGAGAGGGCGAGGTAGCCGCCGTTGTTCTCGGGCAGCTTCTGCTTGATGATGTCGGCCTCGATCGTCACTCCCAGGTGGTCGGCCTGGCTGGAGAGGTCGGCGGAGACGTGGAAGTCCTTCTCCGCGGTCTTGAAGGCGGGGTTGCGCAGGTAGCACCAGAGCACGGTGAACATGCCCAGCTCGTGCGCATGCTCGAACATCGCGCTCACTTCCTGAATCTGCCGTTTCGATTCTTCGGACCCGAAATAAATGGTCGCGCCCACGCCGGCGGCACCCATGTTCCATGCCTGCTTGACGCTTCCAAACTTGATCTGATCGAACGAGTTTGGATACGAGATGAACTCGTTGTGATTCAGCTTCACGATGAACGGAATCTTGTGCGCGTAGCGGCGCGCACTCGAGCCAAGTACGCCAAGGGTCGACGCAACCGCGTTGCACCCGCCTTCGATGGCGAGCTTCACGATGTTCTCGGGGTCGAAGTAGGACGGGTTCGGCGCAAATGACGCGCCGGCGGAGTGTTCGATCCCCTGATCGACTGGCAGAATCGAAACGTAGCCGGTGCGAGCCAGCCGTCCGGTATCGAACAACCACTGCAGGTTGCCGAGGACGCGAGGCGGGCGATCGGACGACGCGACGATGCGATCGACGAAGTCGGGGCCGGGCAGATGCAGCTCGTCCCGCGGAATGGTGCGGCACTGATGCGTCAGCAACGACGCGTCACTGCCAAGCAGGCTCTCGATGCGGCTCAGCGCTTCTCCTGTTGCAACTCCACTTACTGCGGCCACTTCGCACCTCCGACGATCGATCGTACAACAGGGTATTCGAAATCTTCCACGGCCGCGTCGGCTGCCGCCGTCTCGACCATCTCGCTGATCGGTAGCGCTCGCTCAGCAGCTTCGACGTCGGCCAGACGTCCACGGGTGAGCGGATTCCGCGGCGTGAACAGCGTGCAGCAATCCTGATCCGGCACAATCGAGATTGGATATGTGCCGAGCGCGCGCGCCTCGGTCATGATCTCTTGCTTGTCCATGCCAATCAACGGCCGGAACACGGGTAACGTCGCCACGCTGCCAATCACCTGAAGATTCTCGAGCGTCTGCGATGCGACCTGACCAACCACTTCGCCGGTCACCAACGCTTTCGCGCCGCGTGCCAGCGCGATCTTCTCGGCAATCCTGAGCATCAACCGGCGGTAGACGATGACGCGCATCGGTCCGGGCACCGCGAGCACCACGTGCTGCTGAATGTCGCCAAACGCAACGAGGTACAACCTCGATCGCTGTTGCCACGTCGTCAGCAGCCGAACCAGCTCGCGCGCCTTCTCCATCGAGGCACGCGAGAGGATCGGATAGCTGTGGAAGTGGACAAAGCTGGCGGCGCAGCCACGCTTCATCATTCGGTGCGCCGCGACGGGTGAATCGATTCCGCCCGACAGTAGACAGGTCACCCGCCCTGCCGTTCCGGTTGGGAGACCGCCTGCGCCGCGTTCTTTGCCGAAAAAGTAAAACGCCTCCGCCGTCAGCAGCTCGACGTGGATGGTGAGTTCCGCATCGTCCAGATCCACCGCCCACCCGCGCGCCTGTTTGATGCGTCCTCCGATTTCACGTTCGACCTGCGGCGACGTCATCGGAAAACGTTTGTCCGCACGACGAACGCTGACGCGAAAGCTTTGGTACGTCCGATCGCCGAGGTCGTCGAGAATCGCCTGTGCGATCGCATCGATGTCGAGCACGGTCCGCCGCGCGAACGAGAAGTTCGCAATCCCGAAGGTGCGACGAACCCGCTCGCCCGCCGCTTCCCTGCTGGTGCCGGGTCCGAGCCGGATTTCTATCCGCCCCATCAGCGAACGAACATCGACAATGTCGAGGTCGGACAGCGCGCGCCGGAGATTTCGCACAAGGCGGCCGAGGAACCACGGCCGGTTCTTCCCTTTGAGCGCAATCTCCTGGTAATGGACGACGATCGATGTCACCACTCGGTTTCCGCAACCCCGGCTCGATGGTTCACTGCCCGGGCCATCACGAACAGCAGATCCGACAACCGGTTCAGGTACACGATGAGGATTGGATCGACGGCGCCGGTCCCGAGGCCGATGACACGTCGTTCCGCGCGGCGGCAGACGGTTCGCGCCAGATGCAGCGCCGCACCCGCGGCCGAACCGCCCGGAAGGATGAACCGGCGTAGCGGCGGCAGCGTCGCTTCGAGCCGATCGATCGTCAGCTCGATCCGCTCAACCGCGTCGTTGCCGATCACGACTTTGTCGACGCGCGCGGCAATGCGCGTGGCCGGATCCGCGAGGCGTGCGCCGAGGGCAAAGAGATCCTTCTGCAACGACTCGACAATCGCCCCGATTTCTTCGTCGACGCCCGCGGCGCGGGCCGTGCCGAGGCAGGCGTTCAATTCATCGACCTCGCCGTAGGCGTCCACGCGCGCGTCGGCTTTCGACACCCGGGTGTTGTCGAAGAGCGACGTCTGTCCTGTATCTCCGGTCTTCGTGTAGATCTTCAACGCGTGAAATTATAGAGGCGGATGTCTGCCGCTTCCCTGCCGTCACCCGATGCCCGTCAGCGTTTCCGGCGGGCGATTCTCGCCTGGTATCGCCGCAACGGCCGCGACCTGCCGTGGCGACGCACCAGCGACCCGTATCACATCCTCGTTTCCGAGGTGATGCTGCAGCAGACGCAGGTCGATCGCGTCGTGCCGAAGTATCACGAATGGCTCGATAAGTACCCCTCGCTCGAAGCGCTTGCCTCCGCGTCGGAGGACGAGGTCTCGCAAACCTGGCGGCCGCTTGGCTACAACATCAGGCCGCGACGGCTGCACGCCATCGCGCGTGAGTCGGTGACGCGGTACGGCGGTCAGCTTCCCTCCGATCAGCAGACCCTGCTGTCCTTCAAAGGCATCGGCGCCTACACAGCCGGCGCCATCCGGAGCTTCGCGTTTGGCGAACGTGCCGCCATTCTCGACACCAACGTCGCCCGCGTGCTGTTTCGGGTGTTCGTTCGACGCGGCGATCCGAAAGCTCACGCGACGAAGAAGCACCTGTGGGCGGTGTCGGAAGCGCTCGTGCCGCGCAAACACGTCTTCGATTTCAATCAGGCGCTGATGGACCTCGGCGCCACCGTATGCGTCGCTCGCCAGCCGAAATGCGAGTCGTGCCCAATGACGAGCTTGTGCAGCTCGTTTCCATGGCGTGAATCCAAGCGCAAGCGGTGAGGGTGTTTTGCCCAAAAAACTTGGGCTGTTGAGCTTTTCCGCTGAAAACGCGTGCTACCGTAACCTGAAACGGCGGCAGTTGCCCTTCACACTGGATGGAGCCGATGAATCGTGTCGTGCAGAAACTCGACAGGCCCGAGGGTTCAGCCGGCGTCGCTCGGCAGACGCGTCAGCACGATCTTCGCCACGTCAGCATTCTGCTGATCGATGACGATCCGCAGGCGCAGGCCCTCATCGAGATGGCGCTGATCGACGCGCATTTCGAGCGCAAGATCGAGGTCGTCACGACTGCGGCGGCCGGCCTCGAACGCATCAAAGCTGATCATCACGACATCTATCTCGTCGACCAGCGGCTGCCGGATGGAACCGGACTCGACGTGATCAGAGCCGCGAAAGATCTCGGCGCTGACAAACCCTTCATCCTGATGACCGGCTACGGAAGCGGTGCCCTGGACGAAGCGGCGCTCCGTGAAGGCGCGGCCGACTACGTCGAGAAGCATCTGGTCGGCGCTCACCTCGAACGTTCAATCCGGTACGCGCTTCGCGACTGGCAAGCGAGCCGGGCGCTGCAGGATCGGGAGGAACAACTGCGTCAGTCGCAGAAGATGGAGGCGATCGGCAGGCTCGCGGGTGGCGTCGCACATGATTTCAACAATCTTCTGACGGCAGTCATCGGCTACACGGACATGATCGCCGAACGAGCGAATCTGGATCCGGAAACGGCGCGCGAGGTAGGCGAAATCCGGCTCGCAGCGGATCGGGGCGCGGCGCTCACACGTCAACTCCTCGCCTTCAGCCGCAAGCAGCTCCTGAATCCGACGGTGCTCAATGTCAACGACAGCGTCGCCGGTCTTCTGCACATGCTGCCGCGTCTCATCGGCGATCACATTCATACGGACGCAAGACTCGCGGCGGGACTCGGCTTCGTCAAAGCTGACGCCAGTCAGCTCGAGCAAGTGATCGTGAATCTGGTCCTCAATGCTCGTGATGCGATGCCGACAGGCGGCTACGTGACGATCGAAACCGCCAACGTCGAGTTGACCGAGGAACCTCTCACCGCGGAAGGCCTGGTACTCGAACCAGGTCCGTACGTCATGCTGTCGATTACGGACACGGGTGTCGGCATGGACGAGACGACGCGCGCGCACGCCTTCGAGCCGTTCTTCACGACAAAGGCAAAGGGCAAAGGCACCGGGCTTGGTCTGGCCACCGTCTACGCCATCATCGATCAAAGCGGCGGCGGGATCGCGATGGATACGGCGCCCGATCGTGGCACGTCCATTCGTATCTATCTGCCGGTCACCGACGCGCCGGCTTCCCTCGAGCGGCCGCACGCCGTACGAGGCGCGACCGAAGGAACGGAAACACTGCTGCTCGTCGAAGACAACGACGCCATCCGCGAGATTTCCGCTCAAGCGCTGCGCCGCCGCGGCTACACGGTCTTTGAAGCGCGCAACGGAGAAGAGGCGATCGACTGGGCATCCAAGTCCGTGGCGCTGACTGACATGCTCATTACCGACGTCGTGATGCCGGGGATGAGCGGACCGAATCTCGCGGCGCGTCTGTTGCAGCAAATGCCCAACCTGCGTGTGCTCTACATGTCGGGCTACACCGACGACGCGACCGAAGTGCACGGTGCGTTCTGGGGCGGGGTGCCGCTGCTGCAGAAGCCGTTCACGCCATCGCAGCTCGCTGAGAGCGTACGGATGGCGCTGGATCACAATCCGGCGCAGTGACGCGCATCCTGGTCGTCGCTGCCGTCATCGAGCGTGAGGGTCGGTTTCTCGTGACGCGGCGGCAGCACGGGGTTCATCTCGCCGGATTCTGGGAATTCCCAGGCGGCAAAGTAGCGGATGGCGAATCGCACACCGAGGCGCTGTGCCGCGAGATGCACGAGGAGCTCGACGTCAACATCGTCATGCAGGATCTCGTCCTCGAAACATCGCACGAATACACGGACCGCGTCGTGACGCTCTTTTTCTATCGTTGCGATGTGATTGGTACCCCGACACCGATGATCGGCCAGGAGATGAACTGGGTGGCACGCGACGCGTTGTCGTCCCTGAACTTTCCGCCCGCCGATGACGAATTGATTCGGCGGTTGACGGGTGTGTAGAGGCGCACCTTCAGGTCCGCCTTTTGCGAAATATCCGCCTCTACGAAACAACCGCGCGAGCGCGACGATCGCCGAGCTCCACTTCGACCGCCGTTCCTGGAATCAGAAAATCGCGGTGCAGATAACCGAGAGCAATCGGGCCGAGCCGCGGTGATTGTGCGGCGCTGGTGATGAAACCGATCTCTCGATCGCCGGCAAACACGTTCGCCTGTGGTGACGGCGCTTCACCTTCGACCTGCAGCTGCACAAGCTTTCGCGCCACGCGACCGTGTCCGCGGTGCAGGACGCGAATGATGACCTCCTGCCCGACGTAGCATCCCTTCGTCAGCGAAATCGCGCGGTCTTCGATCCCGGCTTCGAGTGGAATGGTGTCGGACGTCATGTCCACGCCGAACACCGGATAGCGCGCTTCGATGCGTGCCGCTTCGAGTGTTTGCGCGTCCGCGTGCAGCGCCCCGGTTGCAGCGATTGCGCGGCTCACCTCATCCAGCTGTTGTGCATCCGCATAAATCACAAATCCTGGCACGCCGAGCTGGTCGATGCGCGCAAGCACGACCGGCGCTCCGGCAAACTCAACACGTGCGTTTTGGTACTGCGCCCAGCTGTTGTACTCCTCGTGTCCGAGCAGTCGTGCCGCTGAGGGGCCGTGTACCCACACGCTGCGAAGCGTGTCGAGCGCCGCGATCTGGACATCTTCCGAGAAATGGAACTGCTCGAGACGATCGGCGATCTGAACAACCTCATTTGCCGGAACGTCCAGCAACATCATCTCTCCCGATTCCAGCACATGAAGGTCGCACAGCATCCGGCCCTGTGGCGTCAGCCATGCCGCATAACAGCCGTGCCCTGGAACAAGCGATGCAGTGTCGTTTGTCAGAAACCCTTGGAGAAAGGTGGCGCGCTCCGGACCAGCTACTGCGACCTGCCCCCGGGCAGAAATTGCTCCGATTACTGCGCTTTCGTGGAGGGCTGTGTAGTCGTCGGGGGAGGTCATCCGCGGTGCTTCGTTGAAAGCGAGCCTAACTGATACGATTTCGTAAGGTGCGCACGTTTCATTTTACTTGGACGCTTCTCCTGTTTCTGGCGCTGCCGGGCCTGGTGCGAAGCGTGTCGGCGCAGGCGCAGCAGGTGCCCCCTGTTCCCGCAGCTGCTCCGGCCTCGGTCGGCTACACCGTCTTTCTGCGTGGAACGCCCATCGGACATCAGGACGTCATGGTCCGGTCGGATGCGCAGGGGCTCGTCATCAGCGGTCAAGGGCAGATTGCTGCTCCGATCAATGTCATCACCCGACGCGTAGAGCTGCGCTACGGGCCCAATCTCGATCCCCAATCACTCGCGGTCGAAGCTCGGGTCGGCGATGTGGAAATCACGCTGAACACGGCATTCGACAACGGCTCGGCGGTTTCCAAAGGCATGCAGGGCCCGACGCCGATTGAAGCGACCGACATGGTGGCGCCGCTCACGCTTCTCATGCCCAACGTCTTCCTCGGCTCGCACGCCGTACTCGCGCGGCGGCTGGGAGGCGAAGCGCCGGGCACCGAGTTAAAAGCGTTTGTCGGTCCGGGTCCCGGCGCCCAGGTGGTGCTTC
>DASTZI010000189.1:0-4114 GCA_035764385.1 Vicinamibacterales bacterium | reverse complement strand
TCGCGAAGACGCCCGAGGCTGCGCTGAATTGTCGTGAAGTTTGTGAGCAGACCACCGAGCCACCGCTGGTTGACGAAATACATCGTACACCGCTGCGCCTCTTCGGCCATCACGTCCTGCGCCTGGCGCTTGGTGCCCACGAAGAGCAGCGTGCGCCCGTCGGCCGCGAGGTTGGTTATGAACTCCTCGGCGTCGCGGAACTTCTTGACGGTCTTATTGAGGTTGATGATGTAGATGCCGTTCCGCTCGCCGAAGATGTACTCCTTCATCTTCGGATTCCACCGCTTCGTCTGATGACCGAAGTGAACTCCGGCCTCCAGCAGATCCTTCATCGCAATCCCGGGCAAATTTCCTCCATCTCTCGCCGTTCCGGCGGACCTGCAAAGGCCGCCCTCGAATTAACGTTTACTGAACTGGAAGCGCTTGCGCGCGCCAGCCAAGCCGTACTTCTTGCGTTCCTTGACGCGTGAATCCGACGTCAGCAGTCCGTCTTTCTTCAGCTGCTTGCGCAGCTCCGCGTTGTATTCGACCAGCGCACGCGCCACAGCCAGGCGAACCGCACCGGCCTGTCCGTTGACGCCGCCGCCGTCGACCGTGGCGAGGATGTCGAACTTCTCGCCGGTTTCGGTCAGCAGCAGCGGGCGGCGCACGACCGTCCGCAGCGCGTCGGTCGTGAAGTACTTGTCGAACTCGCGGTGATTAACAGTAATGGTGCCCTTGCCGGGGCGGAGGAAAACGCGGGCGGTGGACGTTTTGCGACGACCCGTTGCGTAGTATTCGATGCTTGCCAACTATGCGACCTCGATTTTCCTGGGTTGCTGGGCGGCATGTGGATGATCGGCGCCGGCATACACCTTCAGCTTCCGATACATCGCATCACCCATCTTGGTTTTCGGCAGCATGCCGCGAACCGCTTCCTCCACGAGACGTACCGGCTGGCGCTTCCGAACCACGCCGGCGCGCTCCTCACGCAACCCGCCTTCGTATCCGCTGTGATAGCGGTACACCTTCTGGTCTTCCTTGCGGCCCGTCAGCTTGACCTCGGCGGCGTTCACGATGACCACATGGTCGCCCGTATCGATAAACGGCGTGTAGATCGCCTTGTGCTTGCCCTGAAGCAGCCGGGCGGTGAGCGTCGCGACGCGTCCAAGCACCTGTCCCTTGGCGTCGATGACATGCCACCGGCTATCTGCGCTCTTCGCGCTTGCTACAAACGTACGCATGAAAAGGGAATCCTTCGGGGGGCGAACCTCTAACGTCGCCGCCAATAACCGCAAACCCCAATGATACGGACGGTTGTAAGGAGTGTCAACTTTTGCACAACCCGAGTCCGACCGCGGTGATGTTACGAGCCGCGCGACCGCGGCGCTGACGCAATTCGGGCGATCACCGTACTTCGACTCAGACCTGTGCGAATTCGCGAAAGAGGGAACACCGTTCCCGCATCGATGTGTCAACCGTTCACATGATGCGACCCCGGAAACAGCCGATAACCAAACACAACAGCTCGTTTTGGGAGATCACCCTCGCACGAATCTGCAACCGTTTGCAGATCCGTAACACGCGAGAACGAGTGAGCTCGGATTCGACCGCGCGATCGCCCGGTACGTTCGACGGCACACCCGTTGCCGAGCTCGACTGTTACACCTGAGGACAGATGGCGCTTTTCGCAAAACCGAAGACAGTCGTCGGACTCGACATCGGATCGAGCGCGGTGAAGGCGGTCGAAGTGAAGCCCGCCGGCAAGGGGTACAAGGTGACCGCGTTCGGCACCGAGCCCGTGCCGCCGGATGCCATCGTCGACGGCGCCATCATCGACGCCGGGTCGGTGGCCGAAGCCATTCGCCGTGTCTTTGACGGAAACAAGGCCTTCAAGGTGAAGGACGTGTGCGCATCGCTGTCCGGCAACGCGGTCATCGTCAAGAAGATCACGCTGCCCGTGATGACGGAGAACGAACTCGCCGAGTCCATCTACTGGGAAGCGGAGCAGTACATCCCGTTCGACATTCAGGACGTCAACCTCGATTACCAGATTCTCGATCCGGGAACCGGACCCAATTCGCGCGGCAGCATGGACGTGCTGCTCGTCGCCGCGAAGAAGGAAAAGATCAGCGATTACACGAACGTCATCTCGCAGGCGGGGCGCACGCCAGTGATTGTCGACGTCGATGCCTTCGCGCTGCAGAACGCGTTCGAGGTCAACTACGGGCTCGACGCCGGTCGCGTCGTGGTGCTGCTGAATGCCGGTGCGAGCGCCATCAACGTCAACATCCTGCAGGGCGACCAGTCTGTTTTCACACGAGACATCTCGATGGGCGGTAACGCTTATACCGAAGCCGTCCAGAAAGAACTCGACCTGCCGTTCGACTCGGCGGAGCAGTTGAAGAAGGGCATTCCCGTGGACGGCGCAACCTTCGAGGAGGCGCAGCCGGTCCTGCACGCCGTGACCGAGAACGTGCTGCTCGAGATCCAGAAGACCTTCGACTTCTTCAAGGCGAGTGCGTCGACCGATCACATCGACCGAATCATGCTGAGCGGCGGTGCGTCGCGCGTCGACGGCTTCCACCAGATGGTGCAGGAGCGTTTCAACACGCCGGTTGAAGACTTCGATCCGTTCCGCGCGGTGACGTGGGATGCCAAGAAGCTTGGCGGAGAGCCGGCCGACATGGCACCGTCCGCGGCCGTTGCGATCGGCCTCGCCCTGCGGAAGGTGAGCGATCGATGATTCGCATCAACCTGCTCGGCGGCGAACGTCAGGTCAAGAAGAAGGCGGTCGCATTCGACATCGGCCAGCGCTTGACGCTCGCCTGCAGTCTGATTCTCGTCGTCGCCGCTGGAGGCATCGGGTACTGGTACTGGTCGCTGCAGCAGCGCTCGGCGCAGGTCGACGCCGACATCGCACGCGCGCAGCAGGAGCAGCTCCGGCTGCAATCGATCATTCGCGAAGTCAACGAGTTCGAACAGGAACGCGCCGCGCTGCAGCAGCGCGTCGCGCTCATCGAACAGCTCCGCAACGGGCAGAGCCTGCCCGTGCAGCTACTCGATATCGTGAGTAAAAGCATGCCCGACATGCTGTGGCTCACCGACCTTGAACAGAAGGGGAGCGACATCACCCTTCAAGGACAGAGCACCACGCTGATTGCGCTGTCCGATTTCGTCGGGAACCTCGGAAGCACGCCGTTTCTGCTCAAACCGATCGAGATCGTTGACAGCAAAGTGGAAACGGTGGCGCCGACAGGCCAGGCCGACAAGAGCGCCGCCGGCGTGGATCTGATCAAGTTCACCGTCAAGGCCACGCTTGCCAATGGCCCGAAGACTCCGCCGTCTGCCGGTGGACGAGCGGCGGGCCCCGCAGCGCCTCCCGCGCCGCCTCCTGGAGGAAGGCGCTGAAGATGGCGATCAACCTCAGTCTCAGCAAGCTGCCGTGGTACGGCCAGGTTGGCGCGTTCGTCTTCCTGTCGGTTGCCGGTGCCGGTGTCTTCTGGAACTTCTACGCGAAGGCCGCACAGGAGAGCATCTCGCAGCGTGAGGCCCAGCTCGCCACCATCCAGGGCGAGATCCAACGAGGCCAGGGAACGGCGAGACGTCTGCCCGAATTCCGTCGTCAGGTCAAGGATCTCGAGGCGCAGCTTGAACGGTTACGTCCGGTGCTGCCGAGTGAAAAGGACGTCGCGGATCTGCTGCGCCGGATTCAAGGGATGGCGACACAGTCGAACCTCACCATTCGCGGATTTGCGCCGCAGGCAGTGGCCACGCGGCAGATGTACGCCGAGTGGCCCATCGGCCTGCAGGTCGAAGGGACCTACCACAACCTCGGGAGCTTCCTCGAACGTGTGAGCAAGTTCCCACGCATCATCAACGTGAGCGGCATTCACATCAAAACGTATGCGAACAAGGACGGCGCGACCTCAGGCAACTCGATCAGCGCCGAATGCACGGCGACCACGTTCGTCCTGATCGAACCGAAGAAAGCTGCCGCGCCGGTCGCGACGACGGGGACAAGGACTCCGTAGCCGTGCAAACGACCTCTCGCGTGTTCGCACTCGCGGTGCTGTTGGCTGCCTTGACGGCGCCCGTTGTCTCAGCAGCACAGTCTTCACAGCCCGGCACTCCC
>DASTZI010000188.1:0-6280 GCA_035764385.1 Vicinamibacterales bacterium | reverse complement strand
GGGATTCGCCACGACCGACGAATGGGTCGCCGCATTCAAGCACAAGCGCGCGGAAATCGTGGAGCGCCGCTGCGCATAGTGTCTGTCGGCCGGCAATGCAAAAGCTGATGCGTGTGTGCTGGTGGCGGCGTGAAATTTGGTTAGGCACCGGAGGCGGCGCGCCGACTCGACGTTCGCGGTCGGAGGTTCAGGTTGTCAGAGCCCTACGCGACGACGCCGTTATCGTGCAGCAAGTGCGGCAGCACCGACGTGTCCGCGTTGAGCGTCTCGCCCGAGGTTGTCTTCTGGTGGTGTGCGACCTGCGGTTCAATCTGGGGTGCGTCGACGCAGCCGGTGCCGGATACGTTCGATGCCGACGTGCAACGGCTTCGTACGCGGCTTCAGGGCACCGCGGCACGGCTCGATCGTGTCGCCTCGCACCTGGAGCGCGTCCCCGCCTCTGTCCTTATCGCGGATGACAAAGGTCGGTATGTGGCGGTCAACGACCAGGCTTGCACGCTGACTGGCTATTCCCGTGCGGAACTACTTGGCAAGGTGATCATCGATCTGACCCCGCCACATGCGGTCGAAATCTACGAACGTTTGTGGGATTCGTTCGTCCGGAGCACGAAGCAACACGGTTTGTACCAGATCAGGCGCAAAGATGGCTCGGTCGTCACCGTCAGATACTGCTCCTACGTGGATGTCGCTCCAGGCCTTCACATCTCTTTTATTACGGAGTCGGCGCATCGGCATTCTGTCTAACGAGCGGGATTCGACGCGCGCCGGAACTGACATTCGGATTCTCTGTGTCAGTCAGTTTCGCGGGGCCCCGACCCTGGCTGATCCGCTCTCATGAACAGCAGAAGCTTTGAGTACAGGTCGCACACAGCTCTCGGGCGCCTGACGAAGTCCTGCAACAAAAGACTCATCGTTAAGTGCTGTCAGCATGCGGTTGCGGTCACGGCGCACCGCTATATCCCCAACCCCGGTCGCGGTCATGGCATTCCGCGAGTAGTTGTTGCAGCGCTCCGGTATGAGGCATGAATCAACTACGGAATTGAACAAGGCGATTGTGCTCATCATGAAACTTGGTGAACAGTCAGCGAAGTTGATTCAAGGGCGGCTTACCTGCATCGGCCACAGCGTATAACGTCCTGTCGTCAGGCGAGACGAGGAGCTGGAAAATGACCACCGAACACACTATCAGTGAGCACGAGGCAACACAGGTCGAACGCGCCAATGCCTCGAGCGCTACACCGGTTGTCTTCGTTCACGGACTCTGGCTGCTGCCTTCGAGCTGGGATCGCTGGGTGACGCTGTTCGAGAATGCCGGCTACGTGGCGTTGACACCGGGATGGCCCGACGATCCTGAGACGGTGGCTGAGGCCAGAGAACACCCTGAAGTGTTCGCGGGCAAGGGGATTGGTGAGATCGCCGACTACGAGGAGGCGATCATTCGCCGCCTGAATCGGAAACCCGTGATCATCGGCCACTCCTTCGGTGGCCTGCTGACCATGATTCTCGCGGGACGCGGGCTCGCCGCAGCATCGGTGGCAATCAGCCCCGCTCCGTTCCGAGGCGTGCTCCCGCTGCCGATCTCGGCGCTGCGCACGGCCAGCGTCGCTCTGCGCAACCCCGCGAACTGGAACCGTGCGGTCCCACTCACCTACGAGCAGTTCCGCTACAGCTTCGCGAACGCGGTTGGCGAGGATGAGGCAAAGGAACTGTACCTCGGCTACTCCGTCCCCGGTCCTGGCGAGCCGCTCTTTCAGGCGGCGTCCGCGAACCTCAATCCGTGGTCAGAGGCGAAGGTCAACTCGACGAACCCGGAGCGGGGCCCGATGTTGATCCTCTCGGCCGACTCGGACCATACAGTCCCGTGGGCGATCGCGAACGCGTCGTACAAGAAACAGAAGCGCAACACGGGTGTGACCGAAATCGTCAAAATGCCGGGCCGCGGACACGCGCTGACGATCGACGCCGGCTGGCGGGAGGTCGCCGAGAAGGCGCTGGAGTTCGTGCAACGGTTCACAGCCGACCAACGGAAGGTCGCGTGAATACGCAGTCGGAGTCGCCGCCCGCAGTCGAAGATCTCGTCGGACGCTGCGAGCGGCTGCCAACAGTGTTCACAGTTTGACCATGGGAAGCGGCGTTAGGGGGTGCCGGGGGAACCAAGCAGCGGTCAGTGCGACGAGCCGCCAATGGAATCCCGCGCTGGGCCAGGTGGCGAACAGCGTCTTGATGAACGAACGCGGGACTCCGAATCGTCGAAATCCGCACGACACGTCGACCCAGTCAGCTCGCCGGAATCCCTCAACAAGCCACTCACGATGGGTTTGAGCCCGCGTGATCTTGTGATGATTCGCGATCATCGCTTCGATCTCGGGGATCCAATCCGCTCGTGACTGGGCCTTCAAGTATTCGCGCGCGAGAGAAACGGATGGTGGTATGTAGTCGAATGTGTGGGCCGTCCAGATCCCAAGGTCGTGAAAGGCCGCCGCGACCGCGATCTTATTGAGGTCGTCGCGACTACCGCCTGCGAAGGCCAGGCACAGGTTCACGACGCGGTGCACGTGATTCCGGTACCCAACGAAGTCGGGTCCCAACGCGGGAGCGTATTCCTCGAGCACTCGGTCAACGATCGGGATGCTCATCACCATCAACGGCGAGACAACATCATCATCGCGTCGGGCTGAAGGATTGCGTGGCATGGAGTCGACTGACGATGTGTCAAAGAACCACGCAAAACGGTCCCTTGCTATTCATCGAACGGGGCGTTCATCAACAAGTCGACCGTTGACACGGCTTTGTAGCCCGGCACGAACCGCTCGCCGAAGTCCCGCAAGAAGTTATCCTGGCTCGTTTCAGGCTTCGCCGTGACGACCCGACAGCATGCCGCGGTAAAGTTTTGCTTCATGTTCAGGCGAGGGAAAGCCTCGATGATGCGCTGTACCTCGCCTGACGGAAGTGCCTCAATGCCGAAGCCGCCGTAGTCGAGTCCGATGCCCATGGTGCCCACCGCAACCTCGAGTTCCTTGTGAAGCGCGAGTGATGGTGTCGAGTTGAGCGCAACCAAGTCCCAGATCAGCTGTGCATGGCGATCCGAGAGGCCCTTACCTTTGATGAACGACAGTGCGGCGTTGGCGCCGTTCACCTCGAACCGATGGGGACCCGACATGCTGGCAGTGAGGCCGATATCGTGGAGTAACGTGCCGATAGCCACGACCTGGTGGTCGTAGTCGATCTTCTTAATGCTGCCAATCGTTTCTGCGAACAGCCACGAACGCATCGCGTGATTAAACAGATAGGGCTCGGAGAGTCGCTGCGCATACTCGATCGCCGCTGTGACAACCGGATTGTCGGCCACGCTGACGCCTGCAATCAGCCGTGTCCCTCCCTTGTCGTAATTAATGGACGCCACAACGTCGGCCATTGGACTCTCCTCCGTTCAAAAAGGCTGCGGGCAAAGCCCGGCGGCGTTGCGCTTGACGGTGACGACGACGCTAGTGGGCTCGCCTTGAATCTGACAGGTGTACTCTTCGAGGAAGCCGTTGTCTCCGTAGTCGCCTGTGAATTGGAACTCTTGATTCTTGTACAGCTCGCGAGCGTCGAGCACGACCTTTCGCACCGCCTCCGCACCGTGCAGGATGTCTTGTATTGCTGCACCCTCCCCAATGACATCGTCGGCCAGATTGTCTAGCCACCAGGGGTAGTATCCGCGCGCGGCGCGCGTGCGAGCAGGACCGCTCGTTCCTGAAGATGTCATGTCTGTGCCCATACCTTCGCGGCGGCAATCGCCGTTCCGGCTGATTTCCTGTTGGTAAACCGCGAGGGCACAGGCATGCCTCACAAATTTTTGTTGTGCAGATCACCACTGGCAGGGAGTACACCAATCGAGCGGCTGTCTCGCTCTACATCGACGGTCGTACGCGTCGTGGCGTGGTGTTGGAGGTCGATACGAAGGTGTTGTCGATACCTTCGCCTGTTAGATCACACCCACCCGCATGCGATGAACGATCGTGACTACATCTTCACTCGTTACGCACTGTAAACCGGCGAACAAAAGCGACCTGCACGCGCCGCGAACACAGTGTCTTGTCCCGCGTCTGCCCTGATCGCGGACAACAAAGGTTGGTATGTGGCGGTCAACGACCAGGCTTGCGGGTTGACTGGCTATTCCCGTGCCGAACTACTTGGCAAGGCGATCATCGATCTGACCCCGCCACATGCGGTCGAAATCTACGAACGTTTGTGGGATTCGTTCGTCCGGAGCACGAAGCAACACGGGTTGTACCAAATCAGGCGCAAAGATGGCTCGGTCGTCACCGTCAGATACTGCGCCTACGCGGATGTCGTTCCGGGCCTTCACATCTCTTTTATTACGGAGTCGGCGCACCGGTCTTCTCTCTGACGAGCGGGATTTCGACGCATGTCGAGAGCGCAAGCCGTGTGTCGTCTCAGCGCGTATGATCGCATCGGAGTTCGTCGCCTGCCCGTGACTTTTGAGGATGTTGCTTCTATCGGCTGCGCGCTCGACGACGTCGAGCGGACAATCGCGTGGGGCCAGCCCGCCCTGAAGGTTCGCGGCAAGATGTTTGTGTGCATGGCGGCACACCGGTCTGCGGAGCCGAACTCACTGGTCGTGATGATGGACCGTTCGGATCGAGACGCGCTGATCGCCGATGCGCCGGATACCTACTATCTGAAGGACCACTACCTGAATCATCCGTGTGTCCTCGTCCGGCTTTCGCGCGTGCCTCAGGACGCCCTCCGTGACGTCGTGGTGGGTGCCTACCGATTCGTGCAGAACAGCATCACCACCAAATCCTCACCGTCCAACAGGTCACGCCGCTCGCCTCGACGCGACTGAAGTTCGCGCCCCCAACATCTCTCCGCGCATTCCTTCTGCAGGTGGCGAGGTTCGCACGATCCTGAGTCGACATTGCTGAGCTCTCGTCTCGCGAGTGACAACCCTCGGTGAGGCTCGCTGCCATTTCAAGCGCTGGCTTCGCGCGTGGAACAGCGAATTGCGGCTCTTCGCTCCCACCGCACAGCCGGCGACCGATGGCATATGCGATGAACTAGATTGCGTCGAACATCCGAGTCGAATGTACGAAGACCAAAGCGTCTCCGACGTGAAAGCCAGAAGAAGGACCCACGCGTGAATGTAGCCGTCAGGACGACGTCCGGCGTGCTCCTCGTCTTGGCGCTGCTCGTCATCGCATGCTCGGATGTCGGCGAGCGATCGCCATCGGCAGCCGACACCGAACGCCGCGAGTCAGCAGCGTCCACCGATTCGCCTGAGCCCGAGGGCACGACCACGTCCATCGCGAACGAGCCGATCCCCGAATCCATCGCGGACAAGCCAGTCCCGGAGTTCGACACCGCACTGCCCGCGTCAGTGCGCGAACTCCTCCAACGGCCGTTCACCGGTGGCCTGGACGAGATGGTCGAGCGCCGGATGATCCGTGCTGGCGTCGCGTTCAATCGCACCCACTATTTCGTGGACCACGGGACACAGCGGGGTGTGACCTATGAATACCTGGAACAGTTCGAGACGATGCTCAACAGGCGCTTGAAGACCGGCAATCGGCGGGTGGATGTCGTCTTCGTGCCGCTGAGGCGCGATCTGCTGTTGCCGGCCTTGATCGACGGAAGAGTGGACGTCGTCGCTGCCCAACTGACCGTCACGCGCGAGCGGCAGGACCTCGTGGACTTCTCCGAACCGTACAGGACGGGCGTCAACGAGATCCTCGTGACCGGGCCCGCTGCGTCCGTTGTGACGTCTGTGAACGATCTGTCCGGCCAGGAGGTCTTCGTCAGGCGCAGCAGCAGCTACTTCGAGAGCCTGCGTGCACTGAACGAGCGTTTCGCGTCAGAAGGCCGCGTGCCCGCCTCGATCCGTGAGGTGCCTGAATCTCTCGAAGACGACGACCTGCTTGAAATGGTCAATGCCGGCTTGCTCGACATGACTATCGTTGACGACTACCTGGCGGAGCTGTGGTCAAAGGTCTTCACGGACCTCAACGTCCACAAGAACGTGACGCTGCGAACCGGAGGCGAGCTGGCTGTTGCGTTTCGCAAGCACAGCCCGATGGTGGCTACTGAGATCAATCGCTTCATTGCCTCGCATCGCATGGGAACGGAGTTCGGCAACACCGTCATGCGGCGCTACCTGCGGAACACCCAGTTCGTGACGCCGGCGACGATGGGCGATGGGCGACAGCGGTTCCAGGACCTGACCGCTCTGTTTCGCAAGTACGGCGAGCAATACACGATCGACTACCTGTTGATGATG
>DASTZI010000187.1:0-4217 GCA_035764385.1 Vicinamibacterales bacterium | reverse complement strand
GAGCGCGTCGCGGGCTGAGGATGCAGTCATCACCTCGGCGCCGCGGTCTTGGAGAATGACCTTCAGCATCTCGAGCGTATCCAAGTCGTCTTCGACAACCAATACACGGACGCCATGCAAGTCTTCGCCGTCATTCAGTTGATTAGGCTCGGTCGCTTGGTTCAACTCCGGTTCCGGCGGTAGTTCTACTAATTGCCGGAGAATGTCCGCAGAAGCGATCGGAAACCGGACCTTGAATGTCGCGCCCTTGTCTTTTCCGGCGCTCGATGCAGCAACGGTGCCGCCGTGCATCTCGACCACGTGACGCACGATCGCCAAACCGAGGCCCAGGCCGCCGTACTTGCGCGTCGACGAGCTGTCAGCCTGCCGGAATCGATCGAATACATACGGTATGAAGTCAGGCTCGATCCCCATGCCGTTATCCGTGACAGTGATTTCGATGTGACCATCGGTCCGGATCAACCGTGCTTCGACGGACCCGCCCTCATTTGTGAACTTCACCGCGTTGGCGAGCACATTCCAGATCACTTGCTGCAGTCGATTGGCATCGCCGAAGACGATGCTGGACCGAGCGTCGGTCACCACCTGTAAGCGGATCCGCTTCGCTTCGGCGCTGGGCCGGACGACGTCAATCGCAGCCTGAAAGACCCGGTCGATCTCAATAGGATGGGCGTCGAGCTTCAATCGCCCAGTGATGATGCGGGAGGTGTCCAAGATGTCGTCGACCAGCCCCGCTTGCAACCTCGCGCTCCGATCGATCACCTGCAGCGCGCGGCGCATCTGCGTTTGCGAAAGGATGCCTTTGTTGAGCATGCTCGCCCAGCCCAGGATCGCCGTCAGAGGTGTGCGCAATTCGTGCGAGATGGTGGCCAGAAATTCATCCTTCATCCGGCTCGCCGTTTCGGCTTGCTCGCGCGCCTCCTTCTCCTTCAGCAAGAGCCGTTCACGTTCCTCTTCAGCGTGTTTGCGCTCGGTAATGTCGCGCCCGATCGTCAACCAACAGTGTTCGCCCCGAAGGTCCATTGCCTCGGCGGAGAACAGGCACCATCGCATTTCTCCTGATTTCCGCCTCAGCGTGACCTCGAAGTCACGAACGACATTGTGCTCTTGCAGAATCTTCAGCGCACGCTCACGAAATGACGGATCCGCATAGAGTCCGAGCTGAAGGGTGCTGTGTCCGATGATTTCCTCGCGAGCATAACCGGACAGTGAAACGAAGCTGTCGTTGACTTCCAGAACGACGCCGTCCGCAAGCCGGCTGATGACGAGAGCATCCGGACTTGCCTGGAATGCCTTTGCAAATCGCTCTTCGCTCTCGCGTAACGCTGCCTCGGCCAGCTTCCGTTCGGCGATGTCACTGAAGGTCACGATGGTCAAGACCATGCGTCCTTCTCGATCGTGGATCGGCGCAGAATTGACAGAGAAATACGTTTCGGTGGAATCCTCGAGCCGGTACCTGATCTCTTCGCTCTTGACGATGTCGCCGAACATCAACGAGCGCGCGGCCGGATACTCTTCTGCTTGATAGGGAAGGCCGTTGTCATGCACCGCTCCGTACTTCGGGTGTCCCCGATAATCCTCGGCGACCAAGAACGGACGGTGCAGCAATCGCGATGCTTCGATGTTATGAGAAACGAGCTGGCCCGATGGCGCTTCGGCAATGATCACGCCGATGGGCATCTGTTCGAGAATCCGCGTCAGACGGTCACGTTCGCTTTCGATCTGCCTGGACCACAGTTCACGCTCGGCCTCTGCCTGTTTCCGTCCAGTAAGGTCGTGGATGACGAGGAGAGCGAACTGCTGATTCGCGTTGAAACGGACTGCGCTGACCTCGACAGGTATCCGTCGTCCATCCCCGCGCCGCAATGTGCCCTCCACTTGCCTCGCGGCCGTCCCTTCGCTCATAAGGTTCGTCATTAACTCACTGAAACACTCCTGGCATTCCGGCGCGACAAAGTCGAAGACGTTCCGCCCGGTCACCTCCTCCGCCGTCGCCCCGAGCATCTGCAGCACTGAGGGATTGACCAAGTGGACGGTCCCGTCGGCGGCGGCGACAACCGCGCCGTCGGGCGAAAGCTCGGTCAGCAGACGGTAGCGCTCTTCGCTCGCGCGCAACGCCTCTTCAGCCTGTTTTTGGGCTGTGATGTCGCGCTGTGTTCCCCAGGCGCGGATCACCATTCCGTTTTCCACAATGCCGCTCAGGCTGTTCAGCATGACTTTGGCGCGGCCGTACCTGTCCAATTCGGACGACTCAACGTCGTTGAGGCAGTAACCGCTGGCGGGGAGCGCACGAAGATATTCGATATTCTTCGGATCCGATTTAGGCATCAGATCTTCGAGCCGTGCACCCAGAATCTGCTCCGCCCTGTCGTAGCCGTACATTCGCGCCATCGCGTCGTTGCATTCAGCGAGGTACGCGAATTGGTAGAGCTGCTCAATCTGATCGTCGACAGGCAGCGTCACCGGGAAGGGCTGTTCGATTTCAAAACGCCAGATCCCTTCCGCACTGACCGCAATGAAGGAGCGGTAGTCCTCGTAGCTCGCCTGCAAACGTCTGAGCGCCGTGACGCGCTCAATAGACTCCCAACATCGGTTGGCCACGGCGTCAATGAGGTTGATCTCCTGGCGCGACCAATGGCGGGGCGTTGTTTGGATCACAGCCATCACGGCGACGAGATGCCCCCCATTGATCAGCGGTACACACACCAACGACCGGATTTCCGAATGCAGATGTGAAGCAACGTGGATTCCGGACGGTGTTGTGGTCTGGATATCAGTGACGACGTACGGATGGTCGCCCCGCAAAACTCTCGATGCACGTTCACCGAAGTCGGAGATCTGATGCCGGCCCGTAATCGTCGTCGTCGCGGCTTTGGTGTAGTCGCCCAGGATCACGAAATGATCCTGGTCCGCTTCGACCCGGGCAAAGTCGCACCGGTCTGCGCCGGTGTAATCCCCCAGCATCCGCAACGTGACGGCCACGATGTCCTTCGGATCCGAAAGACGCATCAAGGCATAGTCAAGATCACCAATGAACTTGTGGGAGTAACTGGAGTTCAGCCCCGGCCGTTTCCGTGCAAACCATTCACGCTGGAAACCCTTGATCCTGTTTCGGGCCCTCTCGATGTTGAACACCGAATCCCTCAAAAACAGGGTAGCGCTCTCGACGTCTCAACCCAAGCTGGACGCTCCCGACGGATTGGACGAAAGATGTGTCTATGAGGCCGCAGCTGCGGCGCTGCCAAGAAGCTGTTGGGCAAACCGAGATGCCCAGCCGATGACCTCGGCGGCTCGCTGCGCTTGCGCGCAGGTATGTGTCGCCATCACTTGCAGGCGAAGGCGGCAGGCACCGACTGAAACTGCCGGGTATTCGATCAGACTCGCGAACACACCGCGGTCGAAACACAAGGCCGCCGTGATCCGGCCCACCGCCTCTCGTCCCAGCAGTACCGGCACCAGCGGTCCCGGCTTGCCGAGGCAGACGACGCCTGAGGCCGCAAGCGTTTCGCGCAGAACGTGAGCCAGGCGGCTCACGTTTTCTCGCAACAGGTCACCTTCGGCGGTGCGGACGATCTCAACTGCCTTCAACACTGCCGCGCATTGAGGGGGAGAGATCGCATTCGAAAACGTGTGCGATGGCGCGTAGGGCCGCAAGTACTCGCGGGTGGCGGCCGACGATGTGGCCGCGAATCCGCCATTTGCCGCAAACACCTTGGAGAAGCTGCCAATGACCAAATCCACTTTGCCGAGCAGACCCTGCAGCCCGATGATTCCCGTGCCGCCAGGCCCGACCGCTCCAAGGTCGTGAGCAACGTCAACCAGGAGCGTTGCGCCGTACTCGCGACAGGCACTTTGCAAGGTTGTGAGATCCGGCGAGTCGCCGTTCATCGAAAAGATGCCCTCGGTGACGACCAAGATCGCATTCGCTGTGTCGGTCGCGCGGATGCGACGGAGCTGCCGTACGAATGCGTCTGTCGAGAGGTGTCGCACCCGATGCACGTTAGGCGTCGCAGCCGTCGCTCCCTGGACGCAGCAGTTGTGGGCGTACTGGTCGAGAACGACGTGGTCCTTATTGCGGATCAAGGCTGTGATGACGCCATACCCTGCAGCCCACCCGGTTGGGAACAAGACAACATGTGGGAGACCGACCAGTTCCGCCACAGCTGCCTGCAGCTGCAATGACAGCGTCGAGTTTCCTTGCAACACCGGCGCACCCG
>DASTZI010000186.1:0-6072 GCA_035764385.1 Vicinamibacterales bacterium | reverse complement strand
CCAGCAAGGCCGGCGATCCGTTCGCCGTTTTGATCGCGAGCGGTAGGAAGAAGGGTCGATGACACCCGCCGCGCACCTTCACGAGCTTCTCGCCCAACGCATCCTCGTACTCGACGGGGCGATGGGGACGATGATTCAGCGCTATCGGCTGACGGAGGCCGATTTTCGCGGCGAGCGATTTGCCGATCATCATCACGATCTCAAGGGCAACAACGACCTGCTGGTCCTGACGCGCCCCGATGTGGTCCGCGACATTCACCACGCCTACCTCGAAGCCGGGGCGGACATCATCGAGACGAACACCTTTTCGTCAACGGCCATTGCGCAGGCTGATTACAAGCTCGAAGCGCTCGCCTACGAGCTGAGTTTCGACGGCGCGCGTCTCGCCCGCGGCGCAGCCAACGAATGGAACAGTCGGACGCCCGACCGCCCCCGCTTTGTGGCAGGCGCGATCGGTCCGACGAACCGGACGCTCTCGATTTCGCCGGATGTGGGAAATCCGGCGTTCCGTGCCGTCACCTTCGATCAGGTCGTCGCGGCGTACAAAGACCACGTGCGCGGGCTGATCGACGGCGGCGTCGACCTGCTGCTGCTCGAAACCATTTTCGACACGCTCAATGCGAAGGCCGCCATCGTTGCGATTCTCGACGTGTTCGACGAGCAGCGCGTCGAACTGCCGCTGCTGATCTCGGGAACGATCACCGACCGCAGCGGCCGCACGCTGTCGGGACAAACGCTCGACGCCTTCTATACGTCGATCCGCCACGCGCAGCCGTTCAGCGTCGGCCTCAACTGCGCGCTGGGTGCGCGCGAGATGCGTCCGCACATCGCAGAGCTCGCCCGGATTGCCGAGACGTACATCACCTGCTACCCCAACGCCGGTTTGCCGAACGCGTTCGGCGAGTACGACGAGCTGCCGGCTGAGACGTCCGCGCTGCTGCGCGATTTCGCCGAATCCGGTTTCGTCAACATCGTGGGTGGTTGCTGCGGAACGACGCCGGATCACATTCGCGCGCTGGACTCGGCGGTTCGCGGTCTCGCTCCGCGTGCACTGCCAGGACTCGGGGATCAGGGATCAGGGATCGGGGATCAAAAGCGCTCGGAGGACGACGATCAAAAGCTCTTGACCCCCGATCCCCGATCCCCGATCCCTACAAAGTTCACCCAGCTTTCCGGCCTCGAACCGCTCACCATCCGTCCCGACAGCAACTTCATCATGATCGGCGAGCGGACCAACGTCACGGGCTCGAAGCGATTTGCGCGGCTGATCACGAGCGGCGACTTCGCGGAGGCGGCGCATGTTGCGCTCGATCAGGTGAGAGGCGGCGCCAACATCCTCGACGTCAACATGGACGAAGGGATGCTCGATTCGGAAGCCGCGATGACCACCTTCCTCAACCTGATTGCGACCGAGCCGGACATTGCGCGCGTCCCGGTCATGGTCGACAGCTCGAAATGGAGCGTCCTCGAAGCCGGTCTCAAGTGCGTCCAGGGAAAAGGCATCGTCAACTCCATCAGCCTGAAGGAGGGCGAGGAAGACTTCCTGGGCAAGGCGCGAGCGATCCGCCGCTACGGCGCCGCGGTCGTGGTGATGGCGTTCGACGAGCAGGGTCAGGCTGACACGATTGCGCGAAAGGTATCGATCTGCCAGCGTGCCTACAAGCTACTGACTGAGCAGGCCGGCTTCGATCCGCTCGACATCATTTTCGACCCGAACATCCTCGCGATTGCGACGGGGCTCGAGGAGCACAACGAGTACGCCATCAACTTCATCGAGGCGACGAAAGTTATCAAGGCCTCCTGCCCCGGCGTCAAGGTCAGTGGCGGGATCAGCAATCTGTCGTTCTCATTCCGCGGCAACGACGTTGTTCGCGAAGCCATTCATTCGGCGTTTTTGTATCACGCCATCAAAGCCGGCCTCGACATGGGCATCGTCAACGCCGGCCAGCTCGTCGTCTATGAGGACATTCCGAAGGATCTGCTCGAGCACGTTGAGGATGTGATCTTCAACCGGCGAGCCGACGCGACCGAACGGCTCGTCCAGTTTGCCGAAACCGTCAAGGGAAACGCGCAGAAGAAAACCGCCGACCTGGCGTGGCGCAGCGCGCCTGTTGGCGAGCGGCTCTCACACGCGCTCGTCCACGGCATCGTCGATTTCATCGAAGCCGATGTCGAGGAGGCCCGGCAGAAGCTGCCGCGGCCCCTCGACGTGATCGAAGGGCCGCTGATGGACGGGATGAAAGTGGTCGGCGACCTGTTCGGGGCCGGGAAGATGTTTCTCCCTCAGGTCGTCAAGAGCGCCCGTGCCATGAAGAAGGCGGTGGCGTACCTGCTGCCGTACATGGAGGAAGAGAAGAAGCGGAGCGGTACCACGCATCGTGCACAGGGAAAGATTGTGATGGCGACAGTGAAAGGCGACGTCCACGACATCGGTAAGAACATCGTCGGCGTCGTGCTCGGGTGCAACAACTACGAGGTCATCGACCTCGGCGTCATGGTGCCGGCCGCGAAGATCCTTCAGACCGCGATCGACGAGCAGGCCGACCTGATCGGCCTCAGCGGCCTGATCACCCCCTCGCTCGACGAAATGACGTTCGTCGCACGCGAGATGGAACGTCGGGGCATGAGGCTACCGCTTCTGATCGGCGGCGCCACGACAAGCAAACCACACACGGCGGTGAAAATCGCGCCGGAGTACAGCCAGCCGACTGTGCACGTGCTGGACGCCTCACGCGCGGTCGATGTGGTCGCAAACCTGCTCAATCCAGCCCAGCGGCCGACGTTTGTCCGCGCGAATCAGGCCGAGCAGGAACGCGTCCGCGAGCAGCATGGCGCGGTGCGCCGTCGTCGGTTGCTCACGTGGAACGCGGCCAAGGCGAATCATCTGCGGCTCGACTGGCAGCCCAATGTCATCGTGACGCCGTCTTTTACAGGCGCGCGCGTGCTGGACGATGTGCAACTCGAAGATGTCATCCCGTACATCGACTGGACGTTCTTCTTCTCGGCGTGGGAACTGAAAGGCCGCTTCCCTGCCGTTCTGGAACACCCGCAATACGGCTCTGCGGCACGCGAACTCTACGGCCATGCGCAGACGTTGCTGAACCAGATCGTCGACGAACGACTGCTCACGCTTCGCGGAGTCTACGGCTTCTGGAAAGCCAACACGGTTGGCGAAGACATTGTGGTGTCTCAGCCGGGATCGGGGATCAGGGACCAGGGATCAAGAGGTGTTGATCCCCGATCCCCGATCCCCGATCCCCTTATTTTCAACATGCTCCGCCAACAGGAGGAGATCGGCGACGACAAGCCGAATCGATCGCTCGCCGACTTCATTGCGCCGGTTGAAAGCGGAATCACGGATTACATCGGCGCGTTTGCTGTTACGGCCGGCATCGGGGCCAGCGAGTTGGTCGCGCGCTACGAGGCAGACCATGACGACTATCACGCCATCATGGTCAAGGCGCTCGCCGATCGGCTCGCCGAGGCGTTTGCCGAGTACCTGCACGCACGCGCGCGCAAGGACTGGGGTTATGGTGCCGGCGAACACTTCTCGAACGACGATCTGATTCACGAGCGGTATCGTGGCATCCGTCCGGCGTTCGGTTACCCGGCGTGTCCCGATCACAGCGAGAAAACGAAACTGTTCGCCCTGCTCGGCGCCGAACGTGCGGGGATTGCGTTGACCGAATCGTGCGCCATGATTCCTGCCGCCTCGGTGAGCGGGTTGTATTTCGCGCATCCGCAGGCGAAGTACTTCAACGTCGGCCGCATCGACCGCGATCAACTGGAGGACTACGCGACGCGTAAGGGCATGGATATCGCGGAAGCCGAACGCTGGCTCACATCCAATCTTGCGTACGAGCCATCGCTTGCGCCCGCCTAGGAAGTTCGCACTTCGACCGTCGCACTTATAGAATCTGGAGTTCGGAGCCACCTTTTGGAGTACCTGATCAAACAATATCCGCTCGATACCGGCGCGCTCGAGATCCAGTACATCGAGGAATACTTCGGTGAATTTCCGCGCAAGAAGACGGCGCAGGAAATCAACACCCGCCTGCGCGACCGCGAATCTCTGATTCTGATGGCGGAGGCGCCGCTACCGGATGATCCCGGCCTGATCGTGCCGGTCTCGTACAAGATCGTGCACGAGATCCGGACGAAAGAGGCCGACCCGAAGCTGGCGGATCTCGTCGAACGATTGAAGAACTCGGTTCGCTTCGAAGGACGAAAAGTGCTTTACAGCTGGATCGGCGCCACGCGTCGCGACTGGCGTGGCCAGGGACATTTCCGCGCGCTCACCGAAGAATCAGAGGCATGGGCGCACGCATCCGGTTACCACGAAGTGATCGTGAAGACGAAGAACCGCTTCTACGACATGCGCGGCACGCTCGACCAACTCGAATTCAACGTCATCAAATATGAAGTGCATCCGCTCGACAATCGCGAATCGAAGGTGTATCTCAGCAAGCAGCTGACATCAGACGTCGTCCGTGCTCACACAAGCACCCGCACGGTGGTGTACGCAGACTAGCCGATGAAGTCGGAGCGCAGCCTCGCGCGCTCGGTCAGCTTTCCGCGCGTTGTCAACATTCATGACTTCCGCCGCCTGGCCCGGCGACGGCTGCCAGCCGTCGTCTTTGCCTATATCGACGGCGGCGCCGAGGATGAGATCACATTGCGCGAGAACTGCCGCGCATTTCGTGACATCCGGTTTCGACCGCGGCAATGCGTGGCCGTCCCCTCGTGCGATCTCCGCACCACTGTGCTGGGCACGACGTTCGATGTGCCATTTCTGCTCGCGCCGGTGGGCTTCTGTCGCATGTTCTATCCAAAAGGTGAACTGCACGCGGCGCGTGCGGCGAATGCGGCGGGAACGGCGTACATCCTCTCGACGTTTTCCGGAACACGCCTCGAGGACGTTCGTGCAGCGGCGCGCGGCCCGCTCTGGTTTCAGCTGTACGTCCCTGGGGGCCGCGACGTCGCGGAAGCGACGATGGCGCGAGCGCGGGCGGCGGGATATACGACGCTCGTCGTGACCGTCGATACGCCGGTCTCAGGCATGCGCGAACGCGACTTCAGGCACGGCGTGCGGCCGCTCCTGCAAGGTGATCTGCTGGGCAGCCTTCCCTACGCGTGGCAGTTCGTGACGCGTCCTCGATGGGTGCTCGACTACATCGCCGACGGCCGCCCGCGCGTCTTCCCGAATGTCGAACTGCCGGGAACCGGACCGATGCCGTGCGGCGACGTCGGGATTCTGCTCGAACGAACGATCGTCACCTGGGAAGACCTGCGATGGATGCGCGACGCCTGGAGCGGTCCTGTTGTCGTCAAGGGCGTGCACACGGGCGATGACGCGCGCCATGCGATCGATGCGGGCGCCGACGCGGTCGTCGTGTCCAACCACGGAGGGCGCCAACTCGACGGCGTTCCCGCGACGCTGCGCGCGCTGCCGGAAGTGCTCGAGGCGGTCAACGGGCAAATAGAAGTGCTGATGGATGGCGGCATCCGCCGCGGCGCCGACATCGTCAAGGCGATCTGCCTTGGCGCGCGCGCGGTGCTCGTGGGCCGGGCGTATGCATGGGCGCTCGGGGCCGCCGGTGGTCCGGGCGTCGCGCGAGCGATCGAGATTCTTCGAACGGATGTGATGCGGACCATGCGGCTGCTCGGCTGCCCGTCGATCGGCGAGCTGGATCGCTCGTTCATCGAGCCGGACCTGCAAACCCGCGGAATTGATCGTTTTGGATATGATGGGAGGCCCTAGTAGGGCCGATCTGTTCGGCCCCTACATTTAACCGCTCATCTGTGGCCACCATTTACGAAGTCGCGAAGCGTGCCGGCGTGTCGACCGCCACGGTCTCTCGTGTGCTTAGCCGCCCCGATGTCGTCGCGCCCAATACTCGGCGCAAAGTGATGCAGGCGGTCGAGCGCCTCGGGTTTACGCCGAATGCGATTTCAAAGCACCTGCGGACACTCCGCACCGGCAAGTTGATCGTCACGGTCCCGGATATCGCCAATCCGTTCTTTTCGCTCATTCTCAAAGGCATCGAGGACGCCGCCCAGCGCGAGGGCTAC
>DASTZI010000185.1:0-19589 GCA_035764385.1 Vicinamibacterales bacterium | reverse complement strand
GCCTCGAGATGACGTACGGGTACGGCTCGCTCGACCGCTTCGGCCTCGTTGGCAAGACGCAGTTCTTCCAGACCCGCATTCAACTGCAGCTCTGACCACTTTTCCTTCGGGCTGTTTTGGTCTTACCATCCCCACCGTCTTGGAGGTGAGGGATGATATCGACGTTCGTACGGCTCGCTGGGTTCGTCGTCTTCGTAACCGTGCTGGCGACTGGCGTCACCCCGCTTGCGCAAACGCGTGAGAAGGGACCGTGGTGGCCGTCGCCGCACGGCGGGCAAGATCAGGCGGGGAACACGAATTACATCACCCCGGAAAAGATCATCAAGGCGCTTCGGATCCCGAAGACCGGTCAGACATACGAGCTCGGTCGCATCTACGAAGCGGAGATGCCGCAGTACGGCTATCGGCCGTACTTCCTCACAATCATCCCCGCCGCGGACCCGGTGAAGGAGGGCGTCGGCGTGGCGCAGCAGGATTACTTCACGGGCTTCATCGGACAGATGGGCACGCAGTACGACGCATTCGGCCACCAGGGGAAAGTGGTGCGGATGGCCGATGGATCCCTGAAGAACGTCTACTACAACGGGTTCACGCAGGCAGATCTGACCGGAAAGAACCGCGGTGTCGGCGGGCTCGAGGCGCTCGGCGTCGAGCACGTAAAGCCGATCGTGACCCGCGGGGTCCTGATCGACATCGCCGGCTACAAAGGCGTTGCGGTCCTCGGCAATCGCTACGAGGTGACCTTGGCCGACGTTCGCGGTGCCTTGATGAAGCAGGGAATGAACGAGAGCACCATCGAGCCGGGCGACGCGATTCTCTTCAACTACGGGTGGGCCATGTACTGGAACAATCCGGCGAAGTACAACGACGCCCGCTTCTTCGTTGGAGAAAATCAGGGATCGCCTGGCATCGGCGTCGAAGTAGCGCGGTGGGCGGTCCAGAAGAAAGCGTCAATGGTCGGCGCCGACAGTTGCTGCGTCACCATCCAACCACCGGCCAAGCCTGACGACGGCAACGTGCATCACGAGTTGCTCTTTGGCGGCGTTGGGATGCTCGAGAACATGGACCTGCGGGAACTGGCGCGTGATCGCGTCTACGAGTTCCTGTATATGAACCTGACGGAACGGATTCGGGGCGCAACGGGCTCGCCGGTTCGACCGATCGCAATCAGATAGGCGTTGGTCGTCAGGGCTTTGATCTAAGCCGGGCCGTCATTCAGGAGACACCTCCAGTGTGACGCGGCGGTTCCGCGCACGTCCCCGGGCCGTCGAGTTGTCAGCCACCGGCTTCTGGCTGCCGTAGCCGTCCGCGTGCACGCGGTCGGCGTTGACACCAGCGTTGATCAACGCTTTCGCCACCGTCTCCGCACGCGCGAGCGACAACGCGAGGTTGGCCTGTTCGTTACCCAGGTCGTCGGTGTACCCGGCAACGGTGACAGTCGCATTCGGGTACTCGCGGAGGATCGTGGCAATGTCGTCGATCTGCGTTTGCGATGGCGGCGTCAGCGTTGCCGATCCCATTCCGAAACCGATCCGATCGAGGTCGACCTTCATCGACCCGCTCCCGGTAGACGCCAGATATTTCGAAAGGCGATCTTCAGCGCTGCCACTGGGGAACGCGAAACGAGATTGTTCAGGGAACGGTCGCGACAGCAATGTTCCAGTCGTACCAGTGGCAACTGGAGTCGTATCCGAGACGGGCACGCTGTATTTGGAGGATGCCATTTCCCACCACACGACCCCCATCAGACAGAGCGCGGCGACGAGAGCCGCGATAGGGAGGGTCCATGTTTCGTGCCGGGCTGCCGGGTCTGGGGTCGTCTCATCCACGAGCTCACGCGTCGCCTGGTACGGCTGGTGGATCCCGGGCATCTCGAAGCCGGCAGGCACCGCCGACTCGATATGAGGTCGCTCGGCTCGCATTCGCTCCCCGAGAGCAGTTGCGCTCAGATTGTGACGTCGTATCAGACCTCCGAAGTATCCGAGAACGATCGGCGCAAATGCCATGAGCATCGACGAGGCAGTCGATGCTCGAATGCCCGCGTAGCGAGTGAGACTGTTGGTGACACTCACAAGGTTGTTGCCGAACATCGTCGCGAGCCAGCCTGGCGTGGTCATGTCGATGGCGCTCGGAGATGACGCGAGCCGCATCGCAGTTGCGACGGGGTCGGAATCGGCAACGCTGGTCGCGAGATTCACAAATTCATTCATGAACCCCGGTTCATCGCTGCGGTTGGCAATCGTTGCGGCAAAGACTGGAATGACGGCGTGAGATGCCTTTGTCACGGCGACATCCGATTCATGTGTCTGCCGAGTTATTGCGGCGATGAGCTCAGGAGAAACCATCTCCCGTAGTTCAGCGAGCATCGATGCCATGGTTCTCCCCTCCTCCTACTGTTGGAGGGCAAGTCCCACTCCGACGCGACACTGGGGAATGTTTAAGCTGCAGTGGGCAATGTGACCGGGGCTGTCGAACGGGGGTGCATGGCGCTGCTCCTGGTTGGCAATATGTCGTCACGCACAGAGCAGGTCTGCGCTCCGGTCGAGGCGCAAGGTGCTGATCGCGGCAGGTTTCGCCGCTTTGGAAGCAATCTCAGGGAACTTTCGGCAGAGGAATGCCGTAATTGACATCGAATCAGCAAGATGAGAGATTACTAGGTCTCACAGTCTTGTTGCTTTCATGAGAGGTGGCGTTGCCATGAAGAAGAGTCTCCTGTGCGCGGTTACGCTGACCGTCGCAACCCTGATTCCCGGTTTTGCGTGGGCCCATCACGGTGATGCAGGGCGCTACAACGAAGACACGGTCACGTTGAAAGGGACCGTCGTGCAGCTCGTCATGGTGAACCCTCACGCCCTCATCGTTTTCGACGTCAACGACGGCGGGAAAACCACCCGCTGGACCGCGGAGCTCGGTGGGCCGCAGCAGTTGATCAAGCAATTTGGCTGGAGCCCGCAAACGGTAAAGTCCGGCATGCCGATCACGCTCATCGGACGCGTCGTGAAGAGCGGCGACCCGTACATGAACCTCACGGAGCGCTCGCAGATCACCATGACTGACTCGGGCAAAGAAATTTATCGAACCGCGAACTTCGGCCAGGCAGCGCCGGCCGCTCAGTAAGCGGGGGCACAGTTCTTTCGGTGAACACATTGGGGCCGCGATGTCGCGGCCCTTTTTTTTCCGCCGACGCGGAAGAGTGCGGCGGACCTCGCCGACGCGCGCAGCGCGAAGGCGCGTGGCGCAAGGAGAACGCATGACGCTCGGATCGATGAAGACGACGGCGGCCGTGGCGGCGCTGCTCGCGTGCCTCGTGGGCACGGCGATCGTCAAGGCACAGCAGGCGGCCGACAGGCCGCTGCTGTCGGATCAGGTCTTCAAGAACGTGCAGGTGATGAAGGGCATTCCCGTCGATCAGTTCATGGCCACGATGGGATTCTTCTCGGCCTCGCTCGGCATGTCGTGCGAAGACTGCCACATGGCGGACGATCGCGACTGGAGCGGCTTTGCCGCGGACAACGCGCGCAAGCGGCGCGCGCGGCAGATGATCCAGATGATGCAGAAGATCAACGCCGACAACTTCGGCGGCCGCCAGATGGTGACCTGTTACTCCTGCCATCGTGGCGCCGACTCGCCGCGGACGGTCCCTGATTTCGCCGTTCAGTACGGACCGCTGCTGCCGGCCGATCCGAATGCCATCGTCGTCCAAAATCCGCTGTCGCCCATGCCGGACGCAGTGTTCGACAAGTATCTCCAGGCGGTTGGTGGGGCGCAGAAAGCTGCGACGCTGACAAGCTACACGGCCACCGGCACGAACGTCGGCTACGGTCCGGAATCGGTAGACAAGCGGCAATCGGAGATCTACGCGAAGGCGAATCCGTTGCAACGCACGACGATCGTCCGCACGAGCAATGGCCCGACGACGACGACGCTCAACGGCACCAACGCATGGTACGCGGCGCCGCTACGTCCGGTGGACGTGCTGACACTCGTGGGACAGGAGCTCGCGGGCGCGAAGATCGACGCGATGCTCTTCTTCCCGGCGCAGGTGAAGGCGATTGCGCCCCGCTGGCGCGTCGGCACCGCGACGAGCGTCGACGATCAGGACGTGGACGTCGTCCAGGGGAATACCGCGGACGGCATTGTCGTCACGCTCTACTTCGACCAGAAGACGGGCCTGCTGACACGATCCATCCGCTACACCGATTCACCCGTCGGCAAGCTGCCGGTGCAGGTGGATTACTCGGACTACCGCGACGTGAACGGCGTGAAGATGCCGTTCAAGTACACGCAGACCGGCCTCGATGGTCGCGACACCTTCGAGCTGACGCAGATTCGTGCCAACGCGAACGTCGAAGCGTCGCGGTTCGCCAAGCCGGCGCCGGTTGCGCCGCCGAAGAAGTAGGGAGACATCTGATGAATCGGGCAAGGCAGGCGGCCATCGTCGTCGCTGTGATGGTGGCTGTCGCAATGGGAGTACGAATCGACGCACAGTCCGGTGCGAGGGCTGCATCCGGGGCAGGTTCCGCGGCGTTGACGCAGACGGCGTACGTCAAGGCGTCCGACCCGCACATGGGCGATCACTTCGGCAACGGCGGCACGTTGCTCGGTGATTCGGTTGCCCTCAGTGGTGACGGGCTGACGATGGCAGTCGGTGCGCCGAACGAGAGCAGCGGCGCAAAGGGAGTCAACGGCAAGCAGGACGACACGTCGGTCTACAGCGCGGGCGCGGTGTATGTGTTCACGCGTCGCAACGCGGCGAGCCCTTGGGCGCAGCAGGCGTACGTCAAGGCGTCCAATCCGCAGGCCGGCGCCGAGTTCGGCCACGTCGTGACGCTCAGCGCCGACGGCAACACGATGGCGGTATCGGCGTACTTCGAGGCGAGCGCGAGCAAGGGCATCAACGGCAATCAGAACGACGAGTCGATTCCGCAGGCGGGCGCGGTGTACGTGTTCACGCGTCGCGGGCCCACCTGGTCTCAGCAGGCGTACATCAAGGCGTCGAACACGGGTGAAGCGGGAACAGACGGGAACTTCGGTGATGGCGACCAGTTCGGGTTTTCAGCGTCGTTGAGCGACGACGGCAACACGCTGGCGGTGGGCGCGAACGCGGAGGACAGCGGCGCCAAAGGGATGAACGGCGATCAGAACGACAACTCCATGCAGTCGGCGGGCGCGGCGTACATCTTCGTTCGCAGCGGCACGACATGGACACAGCAGGCGTACGTGAAGGCTCCGAACACGGCGGCAAACGTGCAGTTCGGATATGCCGTGGCGCTCAGCGCGGATGGCAACACATTCGCCGTCAGCTCGTTTGACGAGGGCGGTTCCTCGCGCACCATTGTCAACGGACCCAACGGACCTTTTCCCGCCGGCCGCAATGGCACCGGTGCGATCTACGTCTACACACGGTCGGGCGCGACGTGGACGCTGCAGTCGTACCTGAAAGCCTCTAACGCGGAAAATGGAGATTCGCTCGGCGTCGTCGTATCGATCAGCGACGACGGCAACACGATCGCTGGCGGCATCCTCGACGAAGACTGCATGGCCGCGGGCGTCAATCCGTCGTCGCCCTGCGATAACGACGTCAAGGACGATACGTCCGTCGGCGCCGTTGTCGTGTTCGTGCGGCAGGGCACGCAGTGGGCGCAGCAGGCATTCATCAAGGCATCGAATCCGGGGAAGGAAGACTGGTTCGGGTCGCGCCTGCAGCTCAGCGGCGACGGAAACACGCTCGCGGTGTCCGCGCAGCTCGAAGACAGCGCGGCGAAGGGTATCAACGGCAAGCAGGACGATGACTCCGCGCAGGAGGCCGGCGCGGTTTACCTGTTCAGCCGCACCGGGACGCAGTGGGCACAGCAGTTCTACGTCAAGGGCTCGAACAACGAGGCATTCGACGAATTCGGCAGCTCGGTTGCGTTGAGCCGCGACGGACGAACGATGGCCGTCGGGGCGCGCGGCGAAGATAGCAGCGCGAAAGGCGTCGACGGGAACCAGGACGACAATTCGACAAAGGAAGCCGGCGCGGTTTACGTCTTCACCTATAATCCGTCAGCCGCGGGACGGACACCCGCGACCAAGTAGAGGTCGATCTTGTAGAGGCGGACCTTCAGGTCCGCCTATAGAGGCACCCATGAATCGATTCCGATTTCTCGCACTCGCGGCACTCGTTGGATGGTGTTCGGCTTTCGCGGCGCTCGGCGCCCAGGGCGGCGGCGCGGCTGCCGGCGGGGATCAGCAGGGACGCGGAAAGACGCTGTATGGGGACAAGTGCGCCAGCTGCCATCAGGAGACGCTGAAAGGCACGACCGAGACGCCACCGCTGACCGGCGATACGTTCTGGTCCAACTGGGAAACCTACAGCGCGAACAACCTCGTCGAGCAGATCCGCACGACGATGCCCGAGGACAATCCCGGCTCGCTCATGCGGCAGGAGTACGTCGATATCGTGGCGTACATTCTGAAGTTCAACGAGGTGCCGTTCACCGGTGACCTGCCGATGGACGCGGACGGACTGAAGAAGGTCTCGATCAAGAAGAAGTAATCCGGGCGGGCATGGCCCTGTCCTTCCTGCTCAACGGCCGCGAGGTTCACGTCGGTGACGTTGCGCCGCAGGTGACGCTGCTCGATTACATCCGGGCACGCGGGCTCACAGGCGCCAAAGAAGGATGCGCAGAGGGTGAGTGCGGCGCTTGCGCGGTGGCGATGGTTGCCGACGAGCGGGGCCGCGCCGCTTACCGCGTGGTCAACAGCTGCCTCATGTTTCTTCCGACGGCAGCGGACCGTGAGTTCTACACGGTCGAATCTCTCGCCGAGCACGGCGAACTCTCTGAAGTGCAGCAGGCCATGGCTGCCGCAGGCGGTTCTCAGTGCGGCTATTGCACGCCGGGATTCGTCATGAGTCTGTTCGCCGAGCAGCACCGGCGCGACCGCGACGGTCCGTGCGATCCGCTCGCCATGGGCGGCAATCTGTGCCGATGCACCGGCTACCGGCCCATTCGCGATGCCGCGTACGCGGTGGTCGCCGCGCCACGAGGTCCCTTCCGCGATCGGCTCGATTTGCCGGTCCCTCCGCTTGCCTCCTTCTCGGTCAACGGTTTTTCACGTCCCACAACGCTGGATGAGTGCGTCGCGACGCTGCAGTCGTATTCCGATGCGGCGTTGATCGCCGGTTGCACGGATCTCGGCGTCGAGTCCAACCTGCGGCTGAAGCGGTGGCCCCGCCTGGTCAGCGTGGAGGCGATACCCGAGCTGCACGAATGGTCGGAGAGCGACGCGGGCGTGCGCATTGGCGCCGCATTGCCGTTGAGCGACATCGGCGGTGCCTGGACGACTGCCCCGCGCGTCGTGCACGAGTGGCTCGACTTGTTTGCATCGCCGCCCATTCGAAACCGTGCGACGCTCGGTGGCAATCTGGCGACGGCATCGCCGATCGGCGATGCCGCACCGCTGCTGCTCGCGCTCGATGCGTCGGTGCACATCGTCGGACCGGCCGGACCACGCGTGCAGCCACTTGGTTCGTTCTTCACCGGCTACCGGAAGACCGCGCTCACGCGTGGCGACATCATCAGGAGCATCGAGATTCCGAAGCCGCTGCCGGCATTCGTGCGGTTCTACAAAGTCGCCAAGCGACGGCTCGACGACATCAGTACGGTGGCGGCGGCGATGATGCTCGATCGCGACCCCAGCGGTCGGGTACGACGCGCGCGGTTCGCGTTCGGCGGCGTTGCGGCGACGCCGTTGCTGGTCGTTGAAGCGGAGCAGGCGGTGCTCGGGCAGATGTGGAACGAGAGCGCGTCTGAGCGCGTGCAGCAGGTGCTCGACCGCGTTCTCTCGCCGATGAGCGATCATCGCGGATCAAAGGAATATCGTCGCGAGGTGGCGAAGAGTCTCGTCGAGAAATTCTGGTGGGAATCCCGTCATGACGATCGCCGGTAAGCCGCTTCCACACGAGAGCGCGCGCGGCCATGTGACGGGTGACGCGCGCTACACCGACGATCTGCTCGGACGTTTTCCCAACCTGCTCCACGCGTGGCCCGTCACCGCGCCGCACGCGCACGCGCGCGTGACGCGCCTCGATGCCGCGCCGGCCCTCGATGAGGCCGGTGTGGTGACCACGTTGACCGCGACCGACGCACCTGGAGACGCCGACAGCGGACCGTCGCGCCACGATGAACCGCTTTTTCCGGGCGAGGTGATGTTCCACCGGCAGCCTGTTGCGTGGGTCCTCGGCGAGACGCTCGACGCCGCGCAGCGGGGCGCGGCGCGGGTTCAGGTCGAATACGAGCCGCTGCCCGCGATCCTGACCATTCAACAGGCCATCGACGCAGGCAGTTTTCTGTCCGACGTATTCCGTCTGTCTCGCGGCGATCTTTCGACGATCGATTCCAGTGCGCTTCGCATTGACGGAGAACTATCGATCGGAGGTCAGGAGCACTTCTATCTCGAAACCCAGGCCGCCATCGCGTGGATCGATGAAGCTGGCGGCGTCGCCGCACAGTCCTCGACACAGCACCCGTCGGAGACGCAGGAAATCGTCGCGCGCGTTCTTGGCTTGACGCGCAATCAGGTGACCGTCGAGTGCCTGCGCATGGGTGGCGCATTCGGCGGCAAGGAGGTTCAGGCCAACGCATGGGCGGCAGTGGCGGCGCTCGGTGCGTGGAAGACTGGCCGACCAGTCCGCGTACGCCTGACGCGCGAGCTCGACATGGCGCTCACCGGCAAGCGGCACCCGTATCTGGCCCGCTATTCGGCTGGCTTTTCATCGACGGGTCACATCGAGGCGCTGAAGATCGCGTTCTTCTCCGACGGCGGATGGAGCCTCGATCTGTCTGAGCCAATCATGTGGAGATCGCTGTTTCACTGCGACAACACGTATTACCTGCCGAACGTGGAAGCCACCGGCCGCGTCTGCCGCACGCACAAGACGTCGCAGACCGCGTTTCGCGGCTTCGGCGGCCCACAGGCGATGGTGGCGATCGAGGACATCCTCGCGCAGGCGGCGCAGCGGCTCTCGATCCCCGCCGACATCGTTCGCGAGCGGAACTTTTACCGCCAGGGGCAGACGACGCATTACGGGCAGACAGTCGACGAGGCCGACCGCGTCGAAAGGATCTGGCGCGAGCTGAAGGCCACAAGCGATTTCGATGCGCGGCGAGTGGAGGTCGCCGCCTTCAACGCCCAGCATGAGGAGGCGAAGCGCGGCGTCGCGATCACACCTGCGAAGTTCGGCATCTCGTTCACGGCAACCTTCTACAACCAGGGCGGCGCGCTCGTGCTCATCTATCGGGATGGCACGGTTCAGGTGAATCACGGCGGCACCGAGATGGGCCAGGGCCTCTTCACCAAGATCCGTCAGATTGCCGCGGATACGCTCGGCGTCGATGGCGAGCGGATTCGACTGATGTCGACGCGCACCGACAAGGTGCCCAACACGTCGGCGACGGCAGCCTCCGCGGGAACCGATCTGAACGGCGCCGCCGTGGCGGACGCCTGTCAGCAATTGAGAGCGCGGCTCGACGCCGTGGCCGCCGGCCTCGGCAAGGACACGCCGTTTGACGCGCTGTGCGAGGCCGCCTACATGCAGCGCGTGCCGCTCTTTGCGCAGGGCTTCTACCGCACCCCCGACATTCACTTCGACCGGCAGACCGGCCGCGGCAAACCGTTCCACTACTTCGCCTTCGGGGCTGCCGTGTCGGAGGTGGAAGTCGACCGGTTCACCGGCGATTACCGCGTGCGGCGCGTGGACATCCTGCAGGACGTCGGCGAGTCGCTATCACCGGTGATCGATCGAGGCCAGGTCGAGGGCGGTTTTCTGCAGGGAGTCGGGTGGCTGACGTTGGAGGAGCTTCTCTGGGACGATCACGGGCGTCTGGCCACGGCGGGCGCCTCGACCTACAAGCTGCCGTCCTGGTCTGAAATGCCGCCCGATTTCCGGGTGGACTTCTTGCGGGACGCGCGACAGTCCGCGGTCATCTTCGGCAGCAAGGCGGTCGGTGAACCACCGCTGATGCTCGCCATCTCCGTGCGTGAAGCGATTCGCGAGGCGGTTGCCGCGTTCGGCGCGGGCGACGTCGTGACCTTCGACAGCCCGGCGACGCCCGAGCGCGTCTTCTTCGCCGTGCGCCGCGTCCGCGCCGAGCGCGCGGCGCTCCGATGAGCAGCTCCCAGCTTTTTCGAGCCACGCTCTTCCACACTCCGGCGAATCCCTTTCGAGAAGACGGGGCGTTCCGCAGTTACGCCGACGGCGGACTGCTCGTTCGAAACGGGCGGATCGTCGCCAGCGGAAACTTCGATGACGTCAGACGCTCGGATCCCGATGCCGCGGTTGTCGACTGGCGCGGCGGAATGCTGCTGCCTGGATTCGTCGACGCGCACGTGCATTACCCTCAGCTGCCGATCATTGGACGGCTCGGCCGCACTCTTCTCCACTGGCTCCAGCAGGTCGCGTTGCCGGAAGAGGCGCGGATGGCGGAGCAGGCCTATGCCAATGAACGTGCGCGCCGCTTCGTTGCCGCGCTTGCGGCGCACGGCACGACGACGGCGCTGGTCTTCGGCGCGCATTTCGCGGCGGCGACCGCTGCGCTGTTCGATGCCGCCGCGGAAAGCGGGCTCCGTGTCATCAGCGGCCTCGTCTTGTCCGATCGCTTCCTTCCGTCTCCGCTGCTGCAGAGCGTTGAGCGCGCATATCGCGACAGCACCGAATTGATCCGCCGATTTCATAAACGAGGTCGGCTGATGTATGCCGTGACGCCGCGCTTTGCGCTCTCGACGAGCGACTCGATGCTCGAGATGTGTCAGACACTGCTTCGAGAACATGAGGATCTGCGGGTGCAGTCGCACGTCAACGAGAGCCCGGACGAGATCCGCATCGTCGCGGAACGGTTTCCGTGGGCCGCGGATTATCTCAGCGTCTACGACCGGTTCGGACTGACCGGCGCTCACGCGGTGCTCGCCCACAACGTTCACACGACGGGACCCGAGCTCGAACGTCTTGCCGCGACCCGAACGGCGATTGCGCACTGCCCGACGAGCAACGCCGCGCTCGGCAGCGGGATTTTTCCGCTGCGGCGACATCTCGAGGCCGGCGTCCACGTCGCGCTTGGAACCGATGTTGGCGGCGGCACGGGGTTGGGGATGTTGAAGGAAGGGTTGCAGGCGTACCTGATGCAGCGCGTCGCGGCCGATGGAGTGATGCTCGATGCGGCACGTCTGCTGTACCTGTCCACGTTAGCCGGCGCCGATGCCGTCGGACTCGCTCACGAGATCGGAAGCCTCTGCCCGGGCAAGGCCGCCGACTTCGTGCATCTGCGGCCGCCTGCCGGAAGCGCGCTAGAGACCGTCCTGCAGCACGCGGAGACGCCGGAAGACGCACTCGCGGCCCTGTTCACGCTCGGTGGCGCGGAGAGCGTGCGTGAAGTACGCGTTGACGGAGCGGTTGTGCACAAACTGCATTCCGCCGAAGGTTCATAGGGTGCAATAGGTGCAATGGGTTCAGTAGGTCCTGTTCATTAGGTTCTTCTAGGTTCATTGGGTGCAATGGGTTCTAGGGTTCATTGAGTTCTCGCCCGTCCGGCATTTGCGCTGCAGCGGTGTTGCGTATGGCCGGTGCGCGTTCACACAAGGAATTGATTTGTTGGCGGAGGGCGTACGAACTGAAGTTGGAAGTGTACGAACTGCTTCGCACAGGAACCGTCACGCGCGATTTCGACTTCACCGATCAACTCAGGGAATCGGCATCGTCTGCGCCGCGGCTCATTGCTGAAGGATTTGGGCGCTATTATCCTGCCGAGTTCTCGAAGTATCTTCGCCTCGCGAATGGCGAGCTCAAAGAAACCGTTGAATCACTGGATGACGGAGTGGATCGACGCCACTTCACGAAAGACCAAGTCATTCCGCTCCAACGGCTCGCGAAGCGATCGTCAAAGGCCGCATCTCGACTCATTGCGTACCTTGCAACCGCGGACGCACCGAAAGAGCCGCCGCCGCGAAAAGGCCGTCGTCGAACCCGAACCCAAGCAGAACCCAAAAGAACCGACAGAACCTAATGAACAGGACCTACTGAACCCATTGAACCCTATGAACCCATTGAACCCATAAATGACGCTCGCCGATCTAAACGCACGCGATCGCGACGCCTTCGTCGAGACGCTCGGCTGGGTTTTCGAAGACTCCCCGTGGGTCGCCGAACGCGCATGGGCGCGCGGGCCGTTCGTGTCAGTCGAGGCCCTCCATCAGGCGATGATTGACGTCGTTCAGCAGGCGAGCGAGGCCGAGCAGCTGGCGCTGCTTCGTGCGCATCCCGATCTCGGCACACGCGCCCGCATCAGCGACGCGTCAACAGGCGAGCAGCAGGGGGCTGGCCTCGCTCGCCTGGGCAGGGAGGAATACGCGCGGCTGCAGCGTCTCAACGACGAATATCGCGACCGCTTCGGGTTTCCGTTTCTGTTTGCCGTGAAAGGGAGCACGAAGGAGGATGTGTTGGCGGCGCTCGAGGCACGTGTCGGTCGATCGAGAGACGAGGAGCTCAGTGAAGCGTTGCGCCAGGTTTACCGGATTGCGGGTTTCCGCCTCGAGGACGCCCTAAGGGGGTCGAGTGGAACGACTGACTAGCGGGCCGAACGACCATTACTACGGCAAGGCCGATGTCACCGTGTACCGGCTGATCCGCGACGGCAGTGTGCGTCCGGGATCCGGTGCCGTGTTCGGCGCCAACGTGAAGATGCTGACGTGGGGCGGCGCGTTCTGGCCGACCTACCTGCGTGGGGACAACACCGGACTCATCGCCACCGATTCGATGAAGAATTTCATCCAGCGCCATACATTCGAGTTCACGGACTTCGGCCTCGAGAACTACTGCCGCTTCATCGGCCGTAAATTTCTCGACACCTATCCGCAGGTTGAAGGGCTGCAGATGACCGCCGTCCAGCTGCCGTACGCCGGCTTGGAGGGTGGCGTGGCGTTCATCCCCGCGGGGCCCGACCAGGCGTTTGCGCGCATCGAGATGACACAGGAGCGTGTCGTCAGCGCGGTCTCGGGTATTCAGGGGTTCAAGCTGCTGCGGCTGCGCGGCAGCTCGTTTCAGGGCTTCGTGCGCGACCAGCACACGACGCTACCCGACAGGCCGAGCCGCGTCCTCCACATGTGGCTCGACATGGAGTGGTCGTACGCGAACCTGGATGCCGCATTCAGCGACGGCGCCGTGACGGCGCGGGTGCGCGCGATCGTCATGGACGTGTTCAAATCATTCGAGTCCGCCAGCATCCAGCAGATCATCCATAAGATGGGAACCCGCATCTTCGCTGACATCCCGGAGATCGCCGAGCTCCGCTTCGAAGCCAGCAATCGGACCTGGGATGTCGTCCAGGAGCGTGGCGAGGAGTTTGGCGTCTACATCGATCCTGCCGCGCCGTACGGCGTGCTCGGCTTGACGCTGACGCGGTAGTGTAGGGCGGGTCCTTTTGGACCCGCCAGATCATTCAGGATCCTTTAATGGGAGAACTGACAACGCACGTGCTCGACACGGCCCGCGGGGTGCCCGCGATCGGCGTGCTCGTCGAGGCACACATCCTTCGCGGCAACGAGCGCACGGCGGTCGGAAACGCGACGACCAATGCTCAGGGTCGCACGGACACTCCGCTCGCTGCCGGCGGCCGATTCGAGCGCGGCGTATATGAGCTGACGTTCCACGTAGGCGATTACTTCCGGCGCGCGGGTGTCACGACGACCGACCCTCCATTTCTGGATCGCATCGTCATTCGCGTCGGCATCGCGGATGCAGCGGCCCGCGTTCATATTCCGCTGCTGCTCTCGCCCTACGGCTACACGACGTACCGGGGCACGTGATGAGCGTCGACGCCGCGCGCGAGGTCATACGCCGCTGCCGCATGCTTGCCGCGTGTTCGGACGAGCCCGGGTTCACCACGCGCACATTTCTGTCCGACAGCATGCGCAAGGTGCACGGCATGATGGGCGTGTGGATGACTGCGGCAGGCATGGACGTCCGAGTCGATCCGGCCGGCAACCTGCGCGGCGTCTACGCTGGCGCGTCGACGGATGCGCGGCGCCTGCTCGTCGGCTCGCATCTGGACACCGTACCGCATGCAGGTGCCTTCGACGGAGTCCTCGGCGTTGTCATGGGACTCTCGCTCGTTGAGTCGCTCCACGGACGTCGGCTGCCGTACGGCATCGAGGTGATTGGCTTCTCCGACGAGGAGGGTGTTCGATTCGGAGTGCCGTTCATCGGCAGTCGCGCCCTGGTGGGAGAGCTGGACGCATCGCTGCTGGCGGTGCAGGACCCCGACGGGGTATCAGTGGCGCAAGCGATCCGGAATTTCAAACTCGACCCGGCGCGTATGGTCGACGCGCGAGCGGACGCGAATCCACTCGGGTACGTTGAATTCCATATCGAACAGGGCCCGTTGCTCGAGTCTGCCGATTGCCCTGTGGCGGTTGTCGATCGGATCAGCGGGCGAACCGCCACGGACGTGACATTTGCAGGCGCGGCAGGTCACGCGGGTACCACACCGATGGGCGGCCGTCGCGATGCGGTCGCCGGAGCAGCCGAATGGATTGGATGTGTCGAAGCGCTCGCTCGCGGAACGAAGGGACTGCTGGCGACCAACGGCCGGATCGACGCTGAACCGGGGGCCGCAAACGTGATCGCGGGCCGTTGCCGGGTCACGCTCGACGTCCGCCATGCCGACGACACCATCCGCGCGGCGGCGGTCGAGCGGCTTCGACTCGAAGCGGAGGAGATCGGTGCGCGGCGGCAGTTGCAGGTCGAATGGACGCTTCGACTCGATCAGTCGGCCGCCCCGATGGATCCGCAGCTCGTCGCCGTGCTCGCGCGCGCACTCGAAGCGGCGGGCGCGCCAATGACGATGATGTCGAGCGGAGCAGGGCACGATGCGATGGTCCTCGCCGCCTACATGCCGACAGCGATGCTGTTCATTCGGACACCGGGCGGCATCAGTCATCATCCCGACGAAACCGTCAATGAAGGGGATGTGGCATTCGCGCTCGCTACAGGGATGAACTTCCTCAACGAACTGGCGGCATCCATCAGTGTTTGACCTCATCATCCGTCACGGGACCGTCGTCCTGGCCAGCGGATCGACGACTGCTGACGTTGCAATCGGGGACGGGCGGATCGCGGAGATCGGTCCGGAGCTCGGCGGCGCGCCTCACGAAATCGACGCCCGCGGGCTGTTCGTCCTCCCGGGGTTGATTGACGTGCACGTCCATTTCAATGAACCCGGCCGCACGCACTGGGAAGGAGCGGCCACCGGCAGCCGCGCGCTCGCGGCGGGTGGAGGAACGCTGTTCTTCGACATGCCGCTCAACTCCACGCCGTGCTGTGTCAGCGCGCGCGAGGTGGATCGCAAACGCGAGGCGCTGGAGCGTGCGTCGATCACCGACTTCGGGTTGTGGGGTGGCCTGGTGCCGGGCGCCGTCGGTGAGATGGCGGAGATGGCGCAACGAGGTGTCGTCGGCTTCAAGGCGTTCATGTGCGATTCCGGCCTTCCGGAATTTCCTCGTGCCGACGACGAGACGCTGCGCGATGGCATGGTGGAAGCGGCGAGGCTGCACCTGCCGGTGGCGGTGCATGCCGAGAGTCAGGATAAGGTCGGCCTGAAGGCGGATCCGGTTTTAGCCGGACCAAGCACGGATCGCGGTATCCGCGACTTCCTGGAATCGCGTCCGGTTGCCGCCGAAACCGAGGCGATTGGGCGGGCGCTGGAGCTCGCGCGCGAAACGGGCGCCGCATTGCACATCGTTCACGTCAGCACCGGGCGCGGCGTTTCGCTGGCGGCCGACGCGCGTGCTCGCGGCGTGGACGTGTCGATTGAAACGTGTCCGCATTATCTGTGGTTCACGGAAGCGGATGTCGAGCACCTTGGCACGATCGCGAAATGCGCCCCTCCGCTTCGCGCCGTCGAACATCATGACGCGCTCTGGAACACGCTGATAACCGGACACGTCGACATCGTCGCGTCCGACCATTCCCCGACCGAACCAGCGATGAAGGCAGGCGACTTCATCGGTGCATGGGGAGGCATCGCGGGCGTTCAGTCGACGCTGCCCGTGCTGCTCGAACGCGGACATCACAACCGCCGCCTGCCGATCGAACGCATCGCGGAGCTGATCGCGGCAACGCCCGCACGGCGTTTCAGGATCGCGCGCAAGGGGACGATCGCGCCGGGCAACGACGCCGACCTCGTGCTGATCGATCCGGCCGCCTCATTCACGTTGCAGAAAAACCACCTCCAGCAGCGACACAAGGCGAGCCCGTATGTCGGCGCGACGTTTCGGGGTGTGGTACGCGCCACGTTGCGGCGCGGCGAGACCATCTTCATGAACGGGGAGATCATCGCGGGCGGCGGCGGTCAATTCGTGCGACCGGACGCCGCCCTGTAAGATAGGCGTCGAGAAATCCCAAGTCCTAAATCCCAAATCCCAAGTCCCAAGTCCCAATTCGCAGAATGGTTGCGCGCCTGGGGCTCGGCTTGGGATTTTGGGTTTTGGGATTTGGGGTTTGGGATTTTCAGACATGAATCTACCAACTCGCAGCGCCAATCATCACGACCATCGATTGCAAACGCCCGATACGTTTGTTCGCGCGCCGCTGCCGGGGATGCGGAACGCGACCGCCATCGTGCACACGTCGCCTGCCGGCGGGTCGGCATTCGTGCAGTACACCGCCGAATTCGAGCGTGGCGGTGCGCTGGCCGCGTGCGGCGATCAGCGATTCGTCTATGTGCTCGAGGGACGCATCGGTATTGACGCGAGTGTGCTCGAGCCAGGCGGCTTTGCGTACATCCCGCCCGGCGAGACGACCCGCGTCTGCAGCGACGGCGCGGGTCGGGCCGTCATCATCGAGAAGGCGTACCAGCCGCTTGCCGGTGTCGCTGCTCCCGTGCTGCTGACCGGCCAGGAGAGGGACGTTGCGCCCACCCATCTCGGCGGAGATCCATGGCTCGAAGTGCGCGGTCTGGTTCCGGACAATGTGGCATTCGACTTCCGCGTGAACACGATGACGTACCAGCCCGGTGCGACACTGCCGGCTGTTGAAATTCACGTGATGGAGCACGGTCTGTTGATGCTCGGAGGCGGCGGGATCTACTTGCTCGGTTCGCAGTGGTATCCGGTCAGCACGGGCGACTTCATCTGGATGGCCCCGTACTGTCCGCAGTGGTTCGGCGCTCTTGGAAAACAGCCTGCGAAGTATCTGATCTACAAGGACTGGGATCGACATCCTTCGGATATGAGGCGGGATTCGGGATTCGGGGTCCGGGATTGGAAGCGTTGAACGCGACAGTCGACGCGCCGCGGCTGCAACGCGAGCTCGATACCCTCGCAACGTTCTCCGAACACCCACCTCCAGCCGTCACGCGGGTCGTATTTGGCGAGATGGACCTTCGGGCGCGCGCGTATTTGAAGACGCTGTTCGCCGAGGCATCGCTCGTCGTCCACGAGGATCCGGTTGGGAACACGTTTGCGCGCTGGACAGGCAGTAATCCATCACTTCCGTCGGTTGCGACCGGTTCCCACTGCGACGCCATTCCGAATGCGGGTCGTTTCGACGGAACGGTCGGCGTGCTCGGCGGCCTCGAGGCGATTCGCATGCTGCGGCGCGCCGGTCTCACGCCGCAGCGATCCATCGACCTGATCCTGTTCACCTCCGAAGAGCCGACGCGTTTCGGTATCGGCTGCCTCGGAAGCCGGCTGCTTGCCTCCGCCCTGGAGCCGTCGGCTGGGGACATGCTGACGTCCGACGGCCGGTCGCTCAACCAGATTCGCGCATCCGCGGGATTCTCGGGACCACTTGACGACGTCCCGCTGCGCGCTGGTGCCTACGCCGCGTTCGTCGAACTGCACATCGAGCAGGGACCGATCCTCGACCGCGACTCGATCGAGATCGGGGTCGTCACCGCCATTGCCGCGCCCGCCAGCTTCCGTATCTTCGTGGAGGGCGAGGGTGGACACGCCGGTGCCGTGTTGATGCCGGATCGGCGCGATGCATTTCTGGCGGCGGCGGAGATGGCGCTGTCGATTGAACGCATCGCCCGTTCGAGCGGATCGATTGATACGGTGGCGACCACAGGCGTGTGCGAGCTGTTTCCGGGCGCGATCAACAGTGTCCCGAGCCGTACCCGTCTGGATGTCGACGTGCGTGATATCGATCAGGCGAGACGCGACGTGGTGCTGGGGGAGATCACGCGTGCGTGCGACGAGATTGCGGCACGTCGAGGCGTCACCGTCCGTACCGAGCCGATTAACGCGGATCCGCCGGCGCACTGCGCACCGGCGATCGTCGATGCGATCGAGCGCGCGTGCGACGCGCGCGGGCTGCAGCATCGGCGCATGATCAGCCGCGCGTATCACGACTCCTTGTTCATGTCGCGGATTGTCCCGACTGGGATGATCTTCATCCCCTGCCGCGACGGCATCAGCCATCGGCCGGAGGAATACGCCGCCCCCGATGCAATCTCGCACGGAGCCGAGGTGCTCGCGGATACGCTCGCTGTGTTGGCTAGTTAGTGGCCGGTAGTTTGTGGTTCGTGGTCGTTTTGGTAGTTGGTAGTTAACCCCTAACTACCAACCACCAACCACTAACCGAAAGGCGGCGCGGACCCTTCGGGTCCGCGTGACAGGGTTACTTCGTTGCGTTGGCCTGCGGCGTCACCGGCCGGCTCGAGACATACGCGACGATGTTCACGAGATCGTCGTTGGTCAGCTTGGCGACGACCGGTTTCATCAGCTGCGTCCACTCGCCGTTCCGGGCGCCGGCCTGCATGTCGAACATCTGCCGCGCGAGGTAGCTCGGCGAACGTCCACCGATGCCGGGCACGGGGCCCATTCCCATCAGATCGGCGCCGTGGCAGTTGCCGCATGCGACCGTTTTGCCGTTGCCGCCGGTTTTCACCAGCGCTTCACCCTTCTTGATCGATCCAACCGGGACATACGCGATCGTTCCGGAGCGGGGGTTGCGGAGCACTTCCGTCTGCTCGGCATTTTCGGGTGTCTCGATGACGCGCGCGCCAAGCGCCTCCTTGCCAGCGCCTTCGCCCTCGATCGGAACCCAGATGCCACCGCGGCTCACCATCTTCGGAACCGTGTTCGTTTCGACCACGCGAATCCAGGGCGTCCACTTCATCGATCCGAAGTATTCGGCGGCCTGCCTCATTTCCTCCGGCGTCAGCGACTTCGCGATGAGCGCCATACGCGCCGTATTCGCTTTGCGCGACTCTGCGCTTTTCCGAAGGTCGTGCCGGAAATCTTCGAGCTGCTGCAGGAAGTAGGAAACGGGCAGTCCGGCAACGCTGGCATTCTCGGGCCGACCCTTGCCGGTGGGATAGTGGCACAGCGAGCACTGCGTCGCGTTCGGATCACCAACGCGTCCGCTGGCGACGATGCTCGGCATCGCCGGATGATCTTCCGGGAACCAGTCGGCCTGCTGCATGCGATTGCGCGGATATTGCTTGGAACTCCCCGGAACCGTTCGCAGCGTCGTGTCGGTCGCTGCCGGATTCGGTGGCGGGGTTGTGCCCGGGGGGACCGGCGGCGGCGGTGGTGCAATTGCGTATGCCCAG
>DASTZI010000184.1:0-10797 GCA_035764385.1 Vicinamibacterales bacterium | reverse complement strand
GTGCTGGGGTGCTGCGGCCCCATGTTGACGGTCATCGTTTCCGTGCGCAGTTCAGCCATCACCGACTACCAACCACCAACCTAATGCGACCGGCGCTGCCGGTCGCGTTCGATGTTCGCCTTGAACTCGTCTTCCGTGACCTCGAGCGGCTCGTACGTCTGCGCAGCCTTCCGAATCTGCACCGGATAGTCCTTGCGCGCAGGATGCCCTTCCCAGTCCTCGGGCATCAACAAACGCCGCAAGTCCGTGTGGCCGGCGAAGACGATACCGAACATGTCCCATACTTCGCGCTCCGGCCAGCCGGCGGCAGGCCAGACGCTCTGGACGGTCGGCACCACGCCATCGATGTCGTTCGAGCTGACGCGCACTTTCACCCGAAGGCGCTGCCGATTGGGAATCGACAGCAGGTGATAAACCACTTCGAACCGGGGCTCGCGCGGAAGGTAATCAGCCGCGGTGACTTCGAGGAGCACGTTGAACCGCAGTGACGGCGTATCGCGAAGCGCGCGGCACGTCTCGACCAGCGAAGCCGCGGGAACGTAGATCGTCGCGAAGTCGACACTCTGACCGGACTCATACGAGACGTCTGGCATCAGCGGTGCCAGGGTGTTGATGATTGAAGTCGCGTCCATTAGGACTAAGCGCGTGATCGGGCGATTTTCTGCTGCAGCTGCACGAGACCGTAAATGAGCGATTCGGGCCGCGGCGGGCAGCCAGGCACGTACACGTCAACCGGAACCACCTGATCCACCCCTTGGACGATGGCGTAGTTGTCGAAGACGCCGCCGACCGATGCACACGCCCCCATGGAAATGACCCATTTCGGGTCGGGCATCTGGTCGTACACCCGCCGCATGGCCGGCGCCATCTTTCTCGACAGCCGCCCGGCCACAATCATCAGGTCAGACTGGCGAGGTGAGCCGCGGAACACCTCCGCACCGAAACGGGCGACATCGTAGCGACTGGTCGCCATCGACATCATCTCGATGGCACAGCACGCGAGCCCGAACTGCGCCGGCCAGATGGCCGACCGCCGTGCCCACTGGATCAGCCACTCGAGTCTGGTGGTGATAAACCCGAGCTCTCCATCATGCGCGTGGTCGTGGGCGTGCGCGTGAGCGGTCATCGATGTTGGTACTCTCTACGCAGCTTTGCGCGTGGACGTGCGCACACGGCGTGAGCCCCAATCGAGGATGCCCTTACGCCAGACGTACACGAAACCGACGAGCAGAATCAGAAAAAACGTCACGATCTGAAGAAACCCCGACCAGCCGAGATCGCGCAGCGACACCGCCCAGGGGTAGAGGAACGCGACCTCGATGTCGAACAGCAGGAAAATCATCGCCACGAGGTAGAACTTCACCGATTGGCGCTCGCGGGCGTCGCCGACTGCAGGCATCCCGCATTCATACGGCGCGAGTTTTTCAGGTGTCGGGTTTCTCGGTCCGAGGAGAACGGAAAGGCCGATCATGACGGCGGCGAATCCGACGCCAAGAACGATCATGATTACTATGCCGAGCCAGCCGTCCATTAAGGTTCTCTATGCAGCCACAGGTGCGGAGCGCGCGCGGGCTGCGCCCTGGCACGCTTGTGAAGAGTTTCTCAACCTGTTCATGCTATAGAAACCAGCAGTGGCAGGTCAATTAGCTGAACGCCAGCGCACCGACTCAACCGACTGCTGATGCGCATCGCCTGGTTCCGACACGCGAACACCGACCTCGCCAATCCGCTCGATGGCACCGCCGCCGTCATCGACGGGCTGCGCCGCACACACGACATCGACGTCATTGTCGAAGCGACGGCGCACGATTTCGTCTGGCAGCAGCTGCAGCGACCGTGGGATCTCTGCGTATTCGAGCTCGACAACACGCGCGCGCATCAGTTCATCTGGGGCTATCTGCCGAACTACCCAGGCATCGCGGTGCTTCACAGCATCGATGTCGCCAACCTGCGCGTTGCGGTCCTCGCGTCGCGCGTGTCGGTCGTCGCCGAGCGCGGCTTCGCAGACCGATTGAAAGAGCGATTTCCGAACGCGAATGTGCGATATGCGCCACCCTCAGCCGGACAGGCACAGTCAGCCAGCGGCGCCAACAATTCCGTCCTTCGAACAGATGGCGGCGCGGATACGTCAGCCGCACGTCCCGTGAAATTCGCCGTGTACGACAGGCGCGCCAGAGGCGCACAGCTCGTCGATCGTGCGTTCGAGCGTGCCCGCAGCGCGGGCGCCACGTTCGACGTCCTCGAGCGAGACGCGACCTCAGTCGAGCTCGAACGCTCCGACGTTGTGATCGCGCCCGCGTGGCCGCCGTCTCATTCGCCGTTGACCCCACTGCTTGCAGCGATGTCCGCGGGCAAGGCGGTGATCACCATGGAAATGGACGCGACGGGAGCGTGGCCCGCGATCGACCCGCAAACGTGGAGACCACGTGGTCTCGCCGTCACCGACGCGCCCGTTGCCGTGACGGTGGACCCGCGAGACGAAGAGCACTCGCTGATGCTGGCCATCCGGAAGTTGTCGGCGGATGCGGCGCTGCGCGACCAGCTTGGACGCGCAGCACGCAAGTGGTGGGAAGCGCACGCAACGCCTGCCGAAGCCGCGTCGGCATGGGCAGCGATCCTGCAGGAGGCGACGACGCTCTCTGCTCCACCGCGGCCTGATGACTGGCCGAGGCAATTTCTTGCGGACGGAACCGAACTCGCGCGCGATATTCGTAGCGGGTTCGACGTCACCGTCGATATCTACGAAACGTCTCCGAATCCCGAATCCCGCCCTTCGACAGGCTCAGGGCGCCCCGAGGCCCTCGAGGGGCGAATCCCGACTCCCGGGTCCCGCTCCTCCCAGTCGTAGCCCGGCTCACTCGTCAGCCGCGTGTCTTCGATCGGCAACCCCATCGAGAAGTGATAGAGGTCCTGCCAGACGTACCCGGATAGCCCAAGGAGCTCGTGAACCGGTTCGTCGTAATAGCATCCGATGCCCGTTGCGCGGGCGCCGGCTGCCTCGGCCTCGAGATACAGCACCTGTCCGATCAGGCCGCATTCCCAGAAGAGGTGACGATAGAACCATTCGCCCTGTTCGCGAATGGATCGTTCGAAACGCGCGATCATCGCGAGCGAGAGGAATCCATCTTCGGCAATGTCCTGGTCGCACGAAACGCGATTGGCGATTCGACGGGCATCGATGGGAACGAGCAGGAACAGGTTGGTCGGTTCACCAGTTGGCGTATTCACCGGTTCCCACATGAAGTCGGGACGCATCGCCGCTTTCCATTCAGTGAGCACAGCCGGATCCCGAAGATACGCATAAATGCCCGGCGTCAAATCCTCCACCCGGTGAATGAACAGCACGAGGTGAACGTGCGCAGGCCAGTGAATCGCGTCCCACGGCGGCGACGGAGGATTCAACCGCTCGAGCATGCCGAGCACGGTCTCGCGGCGCAGGACACCGCGCGGGTCAAAGGACAGCGCGCTGCGGCGTTGGACAATGGTGGTGCGGGCTGTGACGTCACCCGGTCGGGATTCGGGATTCGGGATTCGGGATTCGAAGGTGCGAGATTTGGAAGTCTGTCCGGGATATCTCGTGGCCGCAGTGACTTCGTCGATGATCGGCCATGCGACATGATCGGCGCTTAATCGATTCGCCTGACCTGACCATGATCCGGCTCGTACCGCTGCGACGACGGTTTCCGGATCGAATCCCAAATCCCGCCCTTCGACAGGCTCAGGGCGCCCCGAGGCTCTCGAGGGACGAATCCCGACTCCCGGTGACGAGACGACAGCAATGCATTCCGGCTCTTCGCGTTCAGCGTCCTCGTAATCCTGATCTCGATCCAACCCGAGCAGCCCTGCAATCTGCGCGTCCGACCAGTCCGGTAGAAGGTGCAGGCGCCACCCGAGGAGCGCGGCTGCGAGGCGGAGCGCCCCTATCGCGTGGCCGACATCGTGCTGACAATAGCGAAACGCGCGCTCACCGTATTTCCACGCCTCGCGCCAGATGATCGAGGTGAGGGCTACGAAGAAGTGATCCGCGGAGCCGAAGGGTCCGCGCCGCTCCGGCCCAGAGGTGTCGTGGGCGGCGCGGACCTTCGAGGTCCGCGAGTCCACCACACATCTCTCTTCGAGTGCGTGCTCCTTCGGCGCGTAATGACAGACGCGGCCATCGTGCACGATCCACGCTTCGGTCGGATGCAGGTTGCCGCTCGAAGGATTGACGCGAAGCGCCCACCGTGATTGTCCGTACTGTTTCCATGCGGACAGACCCATGGAACAGCGCAGGAACTCGCCAATGGCGTGCTCATCGATCGGGTGTGGCGCGGCGGCCTGCTCGTAGAGCGAGCGATATGGAACGGCGGCGAGCGCAGCGCTCGCGGGGGAACGCGGGAGCGGGCGAACGGGCGCGCCCTCGTATCGTCGGAACGGATTGGGCTGGGTCGCCCAGTCCAGGTAGCCGAGCGACCGTGCGAATCGATTGAAGTGGTGTTTGGTCGCTTCGTGATAGCGAACCGCGATCACGCCGAGAGCTGCTTGATCCGTTTCTCGATCTCAGCGAGCGCCTGGGTCAGCTGCTGCTTGCGCGCCTGATGCGTCGCGATGTCGAGTTGTCGCCGCATCTCGGTACGAGCCAGCTTCAACGATTCGATCTGGCGGACGCGCTCGGGATCCAGACCTTTGCCGGCCTGCCGAGCCTTCCGCTTTTCTTCTTCCCGTTCTTCCATCCGCTCGGCGAGGCGGGATTCCGCGTCGACGAGTCCTTCTCCGGCATCACCCATGTGGCTGGTCCTGATTAAGAGTCAGTTGTGTGAGAAGAGCGCTGAACATTATACGGGCACCGCAATGGGGACCGCGAACGTGTTTAGATCGTGTGATGGCTCGCGGCCATGTACTCGACCTGTTCCACCCGTCCGTCCGCGAGTGGTTTGTCGCGTCGTTTCCATCGCCAACGCGCCCGCAGGAGCTCGGCTGGCCGGCCATCGCGCGCGGCGAGTCGACGCTCATCCTGGCGCCGACCGGCAGCGGCAAAACGTTGACGGCGTTCCTGGCGTGCCTGAATCGACTGATGTTCGAGCCTCCGCCGCCGGCACAGGAGCGCTGCCGCGTCCTCTACGTCTCTCCGCTCAAAGCACTCGCCGTCGACGTGGAGCGCAATCTTCGCGCGCCGCTGGCCGGCATCACCAACGCCGCCCGCGCGTCGGGAACGTCCATTCATGTTCCAGAGATTGCCATACGTACGGGGGATACTCCCGCCATTCAGCGGGCGCGGTTCGGCCGCGAACCGGCGGACATCCTGATCACGACGCCCGAATCGCTCTTCCTGCTCCTGACATCCAACGCGCGCGAACGTCTGACGTCAGTGGACACCGTCATCATCGACGAAATCCACGCACTGGTCCCGAGTAAGCGCGGCGCGCACCTGGCGCTGTCGCTCGAACGATTGGAAGCGCTTCGGCTGCGCGGGCCGACGAAAGCCGCACACGCGAATGGGCCGGCTAAAGCCGGCCCCGACGTACATTCAACGGCCGGCCTCAACGTACATGCAAGCGTGGGGACTGGCTTCAGCCGGCCCTTACAGCGAATCGGTCTCTCCGCCACCCAACGCCCGCTCGATGAGGTCGCGCGTTTTCTCGGCGGCGCCGAATCGCGCGGAAAGCCCCGGTCGGGGGCGAAGCGGCCGCGCAACCGCTCCGTCACCGCCGTCGAGGAAATCGAGACCGAGCTCCACGAGGAGTTCGCGGCCGGCGACAAGGCGCCGACCTATCGAGAGGTCACCATTGTCAACGCCGCCGATCGCAAGCCGCTCGAGCTTCGCATCGAGGTGCCCGTTGAGGATATGGCGAGACCCGATCGTTCGGAACGTTCGGGTCGTTCGGATCGGTCGGATCGTTCAAACGCACCGAATGTCTCGAGCGCATCGATTTGGAGCTCGATTTACCCGAGATTGCTCGAGCTGATTCATGCGCACCACTCCACGCTCATCTTCGTGAACAGCCGTCGTCTCGCGGAACGGCTCGCGGGCGCACTGAACGAGCTTGCGGGCGAGCCGCTGGTTCGCTCGCATCATGGGTCGCTGGCGCGGACGGCACGCAGCGAGGTCGAGGATCTGTTGAAAGCGGGCCGGATCAAGGCACTCGTGGCGACATCGTCGCTCGAGCTCGGCATCGACATGGGCGCAATCGATCTGGTGGTGCAGATTGAAGCGCCGCCCTCGGTGGCGAGCGGCCTGCAGCGCGTGGGTCGAGCGGGGCATCAGGCGGGTGCGACGAGCGAAGGAATCATCTTCCCGAAGTTCCGCGGTGATCTTGTCGCCTGCGCTGCCGTGACCCGCGCCATGCACGAAGGGCGTGTGGAATCCACCAGGTACCCACGCAACCCGCTCGACGTGCTCGCGCAGCAAGTCGTCGCGATGGCGGGCGTCGATAGCTGGGATGTCAACGACCTGTTCGCGCGCGTGCGATGCGCGGCGCCGTTCGCCGATCTGAGCATGCGCATGTTCGAAGGCGTGCTCGACATGCTGTCAGGCCGTTATCCGTCGGACGAGTTCGCGGAGCTCCGGCCACGCGTCACCTGGGACCGCGTGCACGGGACGATCGCGGCGCGGGAAGGGGCCAAACGTGTGGCGATCGCCAACGCCGGCACCATTCCGGACCGCGGCCTCTATGGCGTCTTCCTCGCCGGAGCCGATCGCCCCGTCCGCGTCGGTGAGCTCGACGAGGAAATGGTGTTCGAGAGCCAGGTGGGCGAGACCTTTACGCTCGGGGCGTCGACGTGGCGCATCGAGGAAATCACCCACGACCGAGTGCTTGTCACGCCCGCGCCAGGCGAACCCGGGAAGATGCCGTTCTGGCATGGCGACCGCGAAGGCCGTCCCATTGAGCTTGGCTACGCCATCGGCAAACTGATTCGCGATCTGCGCGGGATTTCCAGGCCCGCCGCGATCGAACGCCTCGTGCGCGATCACGACCTCGATACGCTGGCCGCCGAGAACCTGCTGCGGTACCTCGACGATCAGGCCGCATCAGGCGCGATCCCGGACGACCGTACGATCGTCATTGAACGCTGCCTGGACGAGCTGGGTGACTGGCGCGTATGTCTGTTGTCCCCGCTCGGCAGCCGGATACACGCGCCGTGGGCCATGGCCGCGACCGCGCACATCCGAAACCGCACGGGTACGGACGTGGAGGTCATGTGGGGCGACGAAGGCTTCGTCGTCCGGTTTCCTGAGGTTGAGAACCCACCCGACCCCGCCCTGCTGATCCCCGACGTCGAGGATGTAGAGCCACTCGTGCTGCGGCAACTTGGGTCGACGTCGCTGTTCGCGGCGAGGTTCCGTGAAACCGCGGCTCGCGCGCTTCTGCTGCCGCGGCGGCGGCCGGGGATGCGCACGCCGCTGTGGCAACAACGCAAGCGCGCCGCCGATCTGCTCGCGGTTGCCGCGCGCTTCGGCTCGTTTCCAGCGCTGCTCGAAACCTACCGCGAAATTCTGCGCGATCACTTCGACATGCCCGCGCTGGTGGATACGCTGAAGAAGATCGACAGCCGCACCCTTCGCGTCGCGACGATCGATTCACGCGCACCGTCGCCGTTTGCGGCGTCACTGCTCTTCAGCTACGTCGCCAACTACATCTACGACGGAGATGCTCCGCTGGCGGAGCGGCGCGCGCAGGCATTGTCGGTCGACCAGGCGCAGCTGCGCGAGCTGCTGGGCGATGCGGAACTTCGCGAGCTGCTCGACGCCGATGCCATCGACGCGCTCGAAGCGCAGCTCCAGCATCTGGACGACAAGTACAAGGTGCGCACCAGGGACGGCCTTCACGACCTCCTGCTGCGGATCGGCGACCTCTCGCTTGACGAGGTCGAGGCACGGACGATCGTCGCTGACGTTGCGGGGACGATGCGTGCGCTCGAAGACGAGCGGCGAGTTGTCTCGCTGCCCATTGCGGGAACGCGTCGCTACGTTGCGGTCGAGGACGTAGCGCGTTATCGCGATGCGCTTGGTGTGCCGCTGCCGGCGGGACTTCCCGAGTCGCTGCTCGAACCCGTTCGAGATCCGGCCGGAGACCTTGCGCTGCGATATGCGCGGTCCCACGGGCCGTTCACCGCGCGCCAGTTTGCTGCGCGTTACGGTCTCGGTGTCGGCGTCGCTACCGCACTCCTGCTGCAGCTCACCGCCGCGGGCAAGATCATGGAAGGCGAATTCCGGCCCGGCGGTACCGAACGCGAGTGGATCGATGCTGACGTGCTACGCGCGCTTCGGCGGCGATCGCTGGCGCGGCTCCGTCAGGAAATCGAGCCGGTTGATGTCGAAGCGCTCGGGCGCTTTCTCGTGTCGTGGCACGGCATCAGGTCGGGCCGACGTGGACTCGAGGCATTGCTCGATGCGATCGAGCAACTGCAGGGCGCAGCCGTTCCCGCGTCGGTACTCGAAGGCGAAGTTTTGCCGGCGCGCATCGATGACTACACGCCCGCCATGCTCGATACGCTCATGAGTGCCGGCGAAGTCGTCTGGGTCGGAGTCGAGCCACTCGGCGAGCGCGACGGCCGCATCGCCCTGTACCTCACCGACCATGTCACTCGGCTGCGTCCGCCGTTTGCAGCAAGACCGGAACTCGAAGGACGCGCCGCGGAAGTCGTGGAGTACCTCCGTGAACAGGGCGCCTCGTTTTTCGCCGCGATTCACGACGGTACCGGCGGCGGGTTTCCAAACGAAACCGTTGATGCGCTGTGGACACTCGTGTGGCAGGGTCTGGTCACCAACGACACGATGCAGCCGTTGCGCGCGTACACGCGTACGGAAGAGGCTCGTGCCGCAAAACGCCATCGCGGCGCTCCGTTCCGCTCGCGACGGCTCGTTCCCCCGCGCGCCGAGGGACGCTGGTCGCTGATCGATCCCACGCGTCAGCTTGTGCGCCGAAGCGCCCAGCGCGATGGCGGACGCGACCGCGGCGCGGCGACGGAATGGGCGACGGCGATGGCGCAACAGCTGCTTACCCGTCACGGCGTCATCACGCGCGAGACCGTCGCCGCCGAATCAGTCGCTGGTGGATTCTCGGCCGTCTATCAGGTGCTCAAGGCCATGGAGGATGCCGGACGCATCCGCCGCGGGTACTTCGTCGCAGGACTGGGCGCGGCACAATTTGCCATGCCCGCGGCGCTCGACTTGCTGCGCTCGATGCGTGATGCGCCGGAAGAATCTCGTACGGTCGTCATGGCTGCGACCGATCCAGCCAACCCGTACGGCTCGCTGGTCAAATGGCCTGACGTTGCACGTCCGCAATCGACCATCGACGTGCCGGCGGCGGGCCGCGGGCCGACCAGAACCGCCGGTGCGCTGGTTGTGCTCGTCGACGGACGCGCGGCTGCGTACCTGCGACGCGGCGAACGTGAGCTGTTGCTGTTTCTTCCAGATGCCGAACCGTCGCGCTCGCACGTCGGCCGGGAGATTGCCCGGATACTGTTTCAACTGGCGGCCACACGCGAAGGACGGCGCGGAATGCTGATCGCGGATATCAACGGCGGCCCGGCCACAGCACATCCGGCGGCGCGGCTGTTTGTCGAAGAGGGATTTGCTGTGACAGCGATGGGCATTCAGGCGAGGACCGAGACGCTCCGGCCGCGCGGTTATAGTCCGCCAGAGACGGCAGCAGCGCTCCACGATCGTGGCATCGCCATTGCGGCGGACGATAGCGGAGGTACACGCATGGCTGAGCCCCGCAATTCATCCGATACGCTCGAGAACATCCGTCCACGGCGCAATGAGGACAGCGAGACGGAGCACGACCGAATCCGGTCGAGCAACGATCAGGATCAGGCGATGGAGCGGCAGGGGTTGGAGTCCAGGCGCAACCGCGGATACGACGACGTCGTGCGCGGCGAGGACGCGGTCCGCGAGGGGCAAGAGGCTGTCCGTCGTGGCGACGTTGTTCGCGGTGAGGACCTCGGTGACGTTGACGACAGAGAAATCGACCCCGACAGCGCCTTCTCCGACGTTGACCGCGACGATACTGTCGATGATTAGTGTCGGTGGTTGGTGGTTCGTAGTTGGTGGTTGGTAGCATCGAGCGTCTGGTCGTTGGCGCGAACCACTAACCGCCAACCACGAACTAATGTCGTATGCCTGAAGGTGACACGATCCTGCGTGCCGCGCGCACGCTCAATGAGACGCTCGCGGGGCGCCGGGTCACGCACTTCGAATCGGTATTCTCCAGAATCGCGCGCGCTGACGACGACCTCACGATTCGCGGCCGAACCATCGAGCGGGTGAACGCGCGTGGCAAGCACCTCCTCATCTGGTTTTCCGGCGATGTCGTCCTGCGGACCCACATGCGGATGCATGGCGTCTGGCATCTCTACCCCCATGGAGCGCGATGGCGCCGTCCGCATTCCGACATGCGCATCGTCATCGGCACGCCTGAATACGAGGCGGTGGCGTTCAATGTCCCCGTCGCTGAACTCACGCGCGGATGCGATCTGGAAGGCAGTCCCGCTTTCTGCAGCCTCGGGCCGGACATCCTGGCAGAGCAATTTGATGCGGTAGATGCGGCGCAGCGAATCGCGATGACAGCGGACATGAACATCGCCGAAGCGCTCCTCAATCAGCAGGCTGTTGCGGGCATCGGCAACATCTTCAAGTGCGAGGCGCTGTACGCCGCAGGGCTCGATCCATTCACGCGCGTGACAGATCTTTCTGGCGACGAGATCGCCCGCGTTGTCGAAAAAGCGCGGCGATTGATGCGCGCCAGCGTCGCCGGCCGGCGACTGGCGTTCTCGGTCTATGGTCGCGGCGGCCGCTCGTGCCGGCGGTGC
>DASTZI010000183.1:0-21351 GCA_035764385.1 Vicinamibacterales bacterium | reverse complement strand
CGCCCAACTCGTTGGTCCCGACCGCACGAACCCGGCAACTGATCCAGCCCGCGCGATCCGGGCGCACGTCGCGGAGACGAGCCAACTGCCCGCCGTCCTGGATCGGGCGTGCGGCGAGTGCCACTCGAACGACACCGTGTGGCCGTCGTACGCCCAAGTCGCGCCCCTGTCGTGGGTACTGGCGGCCGCCGTCGCGGAAGGGCGGAACGCGGTCAACTACTCGGAGTGGGGCGCCTATTCGCCGAGCCAACAGCGAACGCTGCTCGCCGCCTCGTGCGACGACGCCTCGTCGGGCAAGATGCCAGGCGGTGCGTGGACGCTGCTGCACCCAGAAGCACGACTCTCGAATCAGGATGTCCAAACGATTTGTGCGGCCGCGCGCCAGATCGAAACGAACACGGCCCGGCAACGCTGAGGCTGACCACGGAGGGACCTATGAACCCAACATCCCTCGAAACAAAAGTCCACGATTTTCTCGCGCAGAAGCGCATCGCAGTGGCGGGGGTGTCGCGTCATAACAGCGACCACCCGGTAGGCAATCTGATCTATCAGCGCCTGAAGAAAACCGGACACGACGTGTTTCCGGTCAATCCGCACATGCAGACGTTTGAGGGCGATCGCTGCTATCCCAATTTGCAGTCAATCCCCGGAGGCGTCGACGGCGTGGTGATCATCACGCGGCCTGACGTCACGGAGCACATCGTGCACGACTGCGACGCTGCCGGCGTCCACCGCGTGTGGATGCATCAGTCCCTCGGCAAGGGATCAAGTGTCTCGCCGACAGCCGTCGAGTACTGCCGTCAACACGATATCAGTGTGATCGCCGGCGCCTGCCCGATGATGTACGGCGATGGGGTCGATGTCGGTCACACGTGCATGCGGTGGATCCTGAAACTCACTGGAGGATTACCAACATGACACGCCGCCAACTTGCCTGGGTTCTGATCCTCATCGTCGATGTGGGATTGGTCGCGTGGGGTGCGATGGCGGCTGGCTTGCCGGATTTCCTGCTCGGCCCCGGTGGCAAACCGATCCTGCCGGCGGGTTACGAAGGCTTCACTGGAAGCTCGTGGTCGGAGCTCGTCAACACGGCTCCGATGACGGCCCGGTACATCGAGGTGCTCTTCCGTATGTACGGCGTCTTCAACGTGGTGTTTGCGTTGATGGCGATCGCCATCACGGTCACTGCCTTTCGGCGTGGTGATGGTTGGGCGTGGTGGGCCCTGCTGGTGGGAAATACGATTGCGCTCGTGGCGGCAATGACGTACGACTACACCGTCAACGCCATTGGCCCGTTCGAGCTGACGGAATATCTCGGCCTCGCCCTTGTCTGGTTCGCGCTCGCTATCACAGTTCCCTTACGAGCTGCGACGCGGTCCATGCAAATGGTGGCCTAGCACTTCACCCTTCTGGGTTCTCCATTCTCTGTTCGTGTTCACTTTTCACGGTTCGGTTCAGGGTTCTGGGTTCTAGTTCGGTTCTTCGTTCTTCGTTCTTAGTTCAGGGTTCGGGTTCGAAGTTCGGTGTTCCGTGTTCGACATTGCAGCTTGTGAACCCAATCGACCTCTGGTTGGACGCAGAATCTGCGACGCTCGGCTGACGACCCCCTCAATTCCAAAGGACATTCGTCGGCATGCGGCGTGCTCCGTCCAACCGCATGACACGAGGCGTGAAGCGTTTTACTGATTTGCGGGCCTGGCAAGCGTGTAACGTGTTCAAGAAGGCTATCTACCGGCTCTGTGACAACAAACCGATCGCAGACGACATGGGACGGCGGAAGCAGATCGAAGAGTCATCATCCCGCCCGACCGCGCACGTAGCGGAGGGATTCGGCCGGTTCAATCCAGCCGATTTCGCGAGATTCTGTGTCATCGCAAGATCGTCGCTGATGGAATCGCAGAATCATCTCCTCGACTTTGTCGACAAGCGATACATCACTGAAGACGTGCGACTCGAGCTGAATGAGCTCGCGGAGACGGCGCTCGAGGAAGTGACGGGGTTGATGGAATACCTTCAGTCTCCGGAAGCATTACGCAACGCGCGCCGCGCTCGAGAACGTCGGATCGCCTCACGTCCCGAACGCCGAAGCGAGAACACAGAACGTCGAACCCGGAAGACGGCACGAGGAACCAAGAACGGCGAACGAGGAACCCAGAACCGAACTAGAACACAGAACCCTGAACCGAACCATGAAAGTGAACACGAACGGAGAACGGAGAACTCCGAAGAGTGAACCGAGGCTGCCCCCCCTCACCGAAACCTATAGCTCGTTCCCTCCAGTTGCGACAGCAGCCTCGCCGGCACGTCGGTCGCCACGGCGCGACCTTCGATCACTGGCGCGACGGGAGAATGAGTCAAGAGATATTCGGTGAGAACATCGTGGATCGAGACGTCGAGCCTACGCGGCTCCGCCACATTGGGCAGACGGCAAATGATGTTGTCGGGATCGCCTTCGCGCTCGCAGCCGAGCATCGTATAGCGCCTGTCGAGCGCCAACGGCTCCCCGTTCATCATCGCTGAGCGGACCCGCTCACCGCGGCGATTGCGTACGGTGAAGGTGACCGTCAGACCTTTCAACCGCACCAGCCATCCACCGAAACGTTTCGCTGGATCCTTCGCGAACGCGTTTTCCAGCTCGTTCTCGAGCCAATCCCGAATCTGTTGCCCCGTGACAACGCCGGTCTTCAGGACCGAGTCGACCGGCAGCATGCTCCAGACGTATTCGTTGGTGATCGCCGCTTCGCCGCCCGCGGGCGGAACGAGCGGCGGACAGAACCGGAACCCATTGGAGACGGCGAAATCGGTCTGGAACTTCCAGTGCAGCGCATCGGTGATGAGATTGTCCATCGGCGTCTCGATCACGTAGTAGCGCACGAGCGGCGTCGTCGTCCTGCCAACCACGCGATCCAGATCCTGACGGTACGGCGCTCGCGCGGCCGCCACCATCGTCTTCATTTCATCGTCTTCGGGATATTGAGCGGGATCGACATCGAGCAGTGCGTAGGCATGATCGGCAATTCGTCGACCTTCGACGACCAGATCGAGCTTGCCGACAAACGACCCGAATGATCCCGGCTCAGTGACTCTCGCATATCGACCTCGGAGCGGATCGCGGATCCGCTCGTGCGTATCCGCGCCGAGGATGTAGTCGACGCCGCGCGCGTATGGCTGATTCGCCAGGTCGAGTTGTTGTGTGAGCCCCATGTGCGACAGGACGAACACCACTGCGCACCCTTCGCGCTCGCGAAGTGTCTTCACATGTTCCGCGAGACTGTCTCTGGGATGCGTGAAGCGGATGCCGCGTGAGTACGCAGGCGACTGCCGCGTCGGCGTGAACGGATCGTTATAGCCGATGAATCCGATCTTCACGCCTCCCACGGTGAACGTCTGGTAGGGCGGGAAAATGGACGTCGCGGCGGCTTGGTCGGCGTGGAACATGTTCGCGCATACTTTCGCGGCCGTGTAACCGTTCAGATCCGCGATCATCATCTCCTTGCCATAGACGACCTCCCAGTTGCCGGGAAGCACGAGGTCGTAAGCGATCGCATTGACAAGCGGAACAATCGCCTGCCCTTTCGACAGCGATGCCACGGCACTTCCTTGAAAGCAGTCGCCTCCATCAACAAGCAGCGTGTTGCCGGGGTTCTGCCGCCGCAGCGCGTTGATCATCGTTCGCAGCGTCGCAAATCCTCCACGCCGCTTGAATACCGGTTTTCCCTGTTCCCAGAAGAACTCGTCGTGAATGTCGAGCTGCGCGTGGATGTCGGCCGTGTGCAGGATGGTGAGCCGCTGTGCCCGGCCGGCGCGAACGGCACGACCCTGCGCAAATTCCGCCGCGGCCGCGGTGCGTTGCAGCGAACGCGCCACAACGGGAGTGGCGCCACAAGCCAAGGCCACGCGTCCGATTCGTTTGATGAACTCCCGCCGCGCGGTTGCCAAGACGACCTACCTCTGTAAAGAGTCTAGTGGAGTCGCAGCCGCCGCGTGGATATCACGCACGGTGTCGATCGTGTCGGCGTCGGCCGGGCTCTTGTCCTCGCGGTAACGCTTCACGCGCGCGAAGCGGAGCGCCAGGCCACCTGGGTAGTGCGGGCTCTGCTGCACATCATTGAACGCAATCTCGACGACGAGTTCCGGCCGCACGTAGACTGCGTAATCGTCACGTGCCACTTCGAGCTGCAACAGCCTTTCGGTCTGCCACGCCAGCATCTGGTCGGTCATGCCCTTGAACGTCTTCCCAAGCATGACGAAGCCGCCACCGACCGGTTCGCGCGCACCCAGGTGCAGGTTGCTCAGCCAGCCCCTGCGGCGTCCGTGACCCCACTCCGCTGCGAGGACGACGAGATCAAGCGTGTGGGCGAGCTTGACTTTCAGCCACTGTTGCCCGCGACGCCCCGCCGCGTAACTCGATGTCAGCGCCTTCACCATCACGCCTTCATGGCCGCGTTGAATCGTCGACTCCACGAACCGGGCCGCTTCCTCCGGCGTTGGTCGAACGACGTTCGGCACCATCGTGCGGTGCGCGATCTCGCCGAGCGTGCCGAATCGCTCCGCGTGCGGTTGGTCGATGAGCGAGACGCCATCGAGGTAGAGGCAATCGAAGAAAAACGGCGTCAGCGGGAGTTCCGCGCGCAGGCGGTCCACGTCCAGTTTCCGGCCAAACCGCGACATCGTCCGTTGAAAGGTCTCCGGCGTGCCATCGGCGCGAAGTGCGATGACTTCGCCATCGAGAATCACGTCATGCGTTCTTAATGCCTGTGCGGCTTCGACCACTTCGGGAACCGCCGAAGTGACGTCACGGAGATTGCGTGAGAACACCTTGATCGCGTCACCGGCCTTGTGCACCTGAATGCGAGCGCCATCGAGTTTCCACTCGAGCGCGACGTCCTGTTCAAGGTTCGTCAGCGCCTCGTGGATGTCAGACGCTGTGTGAGCCAGCATCGGCTGCACGGGACGGAACATCTGCACGGTGAACTGGGCGAGGCCGGCTTCTCCTTCGCCGATCAAGGCGCGTGCGACCGGCGCCAGAGCACCGGCCATCATGACCGCTCTACGAACCGTTGCCGGTGACGCATGTCCAGCGCGCGCCACGGCTTCGATCAGCACGCCCTCGAGTGCACCCTGCCGAAGCTCCCCTGCCAGCAGCCGGACGAGGAAGCCCTGCTCGTCGGCGGTTGCTCGGGTGAACAGGTCACGAAGCAGACGGGCGCGGTCACCGGACGAGCCGCGTCCGCTCGTTGTCGCAATCTGCTCGAAGACGTGGTCCACGTCGATCAGCGCGAGCACAGGGCTCGAAGCGGCGGAGAGCGGTTTCGCTTCGCGGACCACCGACGCGCCGATACCGATCCGACCCTGCCGCGGCTCACCCGACAAGAACGCAACGGCGATGTCGACTTCCGGCAACGTTACGCGCTGGAGCAGCGCTGCAAGCTCGGCGATCTTGACGAGTCGGCTGCTCGCCTTCGCAACAGCGGCGCTTGTGGCGACGAGGTCATGAAGGAGCACTCGTGCATCGTACCCGGCCGATCAATGGCAGGGAGGGCCGGCTAAAGCCGGAGGGCCGGCTAAAGCCGGCCCCCACGTACTCGAACTACCTACCTCGAACAATGGGCCGTGAGCGCATCATCGCAGGCGGTGGCAGGCGTGGCCGCCGAAAGAGCGCACAGGCCGCACAACAACCGATCTAACAAGCACATAGCGTCGACGACCGTCTGGCGATGTTCTTGAACCGCGTCACCCCCGTTGCCCGCGCAGCGAGCGCACGTAAACCTATCGCACCAACGGCGGGCACAGGGAGAGTACGAGACCATGACGCAATTCGGTGTCCGGCGCGCACTCGTGGCAACGACGGTTCTGACAATGTGGGTCGTTCCTGCGTTGGCGCAGACGCGTACTGCCGGTACTTATCCAACGCGCGAAACCCAGATCCTCAGGCTCGGCACAAGCCAGCGATTCAGCATGCCGATGCACACCGTCGATCAACTCCATGCGATGGGGACAAAGAACCACACGCAGTTCACTCAGGTCCTTTCACTCGCGAACTTGTCGGGAATCTCCGGACAGGTGATGGATGTCCTCACGACAGGGGTCGTCACCGACACGACGATTCAACCCGGCACGCACATGGAGTGGATGGCGATGAAGCGCGCCGGAAAACCGGCGATCGTGCAGAACGTACGGTGGAGCGGACGAGCGCCGTTCGAGGCGTGGCAGTTCGACATCACCGACGGCGGCTACAAGTACACCTTCCTCGTCCCGAAGGTCTGTGGCAACCTGACGCTGCTCAGCGCCGTCGCAGAGAAACCGGCGGGCACGATTTCCGAGGCACCGGCGCCGCCGCCGCCACCACCGCCGCCACCGGCGCCTGAGCCCGAACCGCCGCAGGTCGCGGCAGCGCCGCCACCGCCACCACCACTGCCGCCACCGCCAGCACCGACGACTACCTACTACCCCTGGGTCGCGTCAGGGTTCATCGGCAGCTCGTTCAGCACGTCGAGCAACACGCTCCAGAACACGCTGGAAAGCAACAACAACGTTCCGGCAGGCCTCGTATACGGTGGACAAGCCGCATACCTATGGCACGGCATCGTGGGCGGCGAATTCATCTACGACCATGCTTCGGATGTGGGCTTCGACAGCATCCTGCTGGCGAGTCAGCCGCACCTGAACAGCTACATGGGTAACGTCATCGGCGCGTATCCATTTGGCTCCAACGGCAACTATCAGCCCTATGTCTCGGGCGGCTTCGGGAGCATTGAAGTACGTGGTGAGTTCTTCACGCTGCCCGACGGCGTCGGGAACAGAATCGCCGTGGAAGCCAATCAGCAGCGGTGGGGCGGCAACCTCGGCGGCGGAATGTTCGCCTACTACAACAGATTTGGCGTACGTGGCGACGTGCGTTGGTACAGGGCCTCCGGCGGCGGCGACGTCTTGAACAGCGACACGTTTGCTGACGACGCGGCGCGGGCGCTGCTATCGGATCTTCACTTCTGGCGCGGGACGCTTGGCTTGGCGTTCCGTTGGTAGCCACTAGATAACACACGGCTTTACGAAACACACCGCTGGCTGATCGACCGAGATCAGCCAGCGGTTCATCGCCTTGATCGATCGACCTTAGACCTTGCCTATAATGGCCGCCTTGGCGGGCGCGCCGGTGCCTCGACGAAACCAAGGCCATGTCTCTCAAGCGGTTCATCATCGCGACGACAGCGATCGTCCTGTGCGACGTCTTTGCGTCCGTACTGCCGGCGCAACGTCAACAGGGACGTAGCGGAACACCTCCGGACGTCGTCTATTACAACGCTAAGGTCGTGACGGTCGACGACCAGTTCTCCTACGCGCAAGCCGTCGCGATCGCTGGCGATAAGTTCACTGCTGTCGGTACCAACGACTCGCTACGCGCGCTCGCAGGGCCGAACACGAAACTCGTCGATCTTCGTGGGATGACAGTGATCCCCGGGCTTACCGACAACCATCTGCACAACGCCGGCGGCGGATCTGGTGTTGATCTCTCCCGCACGCGCAGCGTGGACGAAGTGCTCAAAGCGGTGGGAGACCGCGTCAAGCGCGCGGAACCTGGCGAGGTCGTCCTTTCCAACAGCGACTGGCACGAAGCCCAGTTGAAGGAACAGCGGCTCCCGTTAAGACGCGACCTCGACAGAGTGGCGCCGATGACACCGGTGGTGATGGTACGAGGCGGCCACGAATACGTCCTCAATTCCGCCGCGCTGGCGAAGTGGAACATCACGAAGACGACGGCGCAGCCGCAAGGCGGCCGCATCACGCGGTATGCGGATGGCGAGCTCAATGGTGAGCTTGTGGATACCGCCAAGTCGCTCGTCACGCTGCCGGCCGAGACGACGCGAACGCTCGAGCAGCGGATTCAGGATCAAATCGCCGAATACAACAAGCTGCACGCGGTCGGTCTCACGGCCGTGCGCCATCCGGGCGATTCGCTCGACAACTACCGGATGCGGAAGGAGATGGAGCGTCGCGGTGTGCTGACGATGCGCGTGACGCAGCTGCTGCGGCTCGCCGGCACGCCGGCCGCGATCGAGCAGACCCTGAAGTCGTCCGGACTATCGCCCGATGACGGCGATGCCCTCCTCCGCCTCGGAGGAATGAAGATGGCCGTCGACGGCGGATTCGAAGGGGGCTTCATGCGGGAGCCGTACGAAGAGCCGTACGGCGAGGGCGGCACGTTCCGCGGCCTTCAGACCATGCCACAGGATCGGTTCAACGAAGCGGTGAAGTTGTACAACCGTCTCGGGTGGCGGGTGTTCACGCATGCCGTCGGCGACGCAGCGATCGACGAAGTGCTCGCTGGGTATGAGGCCGCCAATGCCGAACGGTCCATCAACGGTAGACGTTGGGGAATCGAGCACGCGTTCATTGGCCGGCGAGATCACCTACCGCGCATGAAGAACCTCGGACTCTTGCTGTCGCTGCAAGACCATTTGTATCTCGCTGGGCCGAGCCTGGTGAATTACTGGGGCAGGCAGCGCGCATTCCTCACCACACCTGTGAAGATGTACCTGGATGCAGGCTTGCCCGTGTCAGGCGGCACCGATTCGAGCGTCGTGCCGTACTCGCCGCTGTGGGTCGTCTATCACTTCGTCACGCGCGACACGATTTCTGGCGGGCCGATGGGCGCAGACCAGAAGATCTCCCGGGAAGACGCATTGCGGATGGTCACCCGCAACCACTGGTACCTCACGTTCGAGGAAAACACGAAGGGCATCATCGCTCCCGGACGTTTCGCAGACATGGTGGTGTTGCCCGAGGACATCATGACGGTCCCGGCCAAGCGCATCGAGCAGATGCGGGTGATGATGACGATGGTCGGCGGCAAAGTCGTGTATCGCGACGCCGACTTCCGCACGATCGCCACGGACTAGCCGGAACGCCGCGTCGCGGTTATTGAAGCGAGAGCCTTGATGGCTCGGCTGTAACAACCCGGCGTGGTATCGCAGTTGCTCCCGCCTGTGGCATGACTCGCATCAGTGCGTTTGTTCTGCCAGCACTCTTCGTCGGCGCATGTGATGGTTCAAGCCCGACCGCACCAACAGCGCAAGTGATCGTATCGAGATTAACGTTCGCGCCGCCGTCGATTCCGACTGTCACGGCTCCAACAACGCCGACGCCTACTCCGGCAACGCCAACGCCTGTCCCGGTAACGGCTTCGCCTGTGCCTGGAACGACGCCGACAACTGGAACGCCAGGCTCGACTGGCACCACGCCGAGCTTGATCACGGCGCCGAGTCAGCCGCCAGGTACCACGATGCCGCCGCCGACAAATCCGGTCGCGCCGCCGACAAATCCGGTCCCGACACCGTTGACAAATCCGGTCCCGCCGCTGGCGCCCATCTCACCGCCGGCTGTGGGAGTCGTGGGAACCGGCACGTCCACGATTATCACGGTGACGCCTGCCCCAAAGCCGTAGGTCCACCCGCGAATGCTACGCTCTGACGCGTGGACGTCGCGTATTCGCTTGAACCGCATCTCCAACCGGACGAGTTCGTCGACGTTCTCGTCCGGTCAACCCTTTCAGAACGGCGCCCCATCGATCGGCCCGACGTCATACACGCCATGCTTCGCCATGCGGACATCATTGTGACGGCGCGAGTGGAAGGGCTTCTGGTGGGCGTCTCGCGCGCGATCACCGACTTCAGCTATTGCACCTACCTTTCAGACCTCGCGGTGGACGAGGCGTTCCAGAAGAGAGGCATCGGACGCGAGTTGATCCGCCGGACGCATGAGGCTGCGGGATTGAATACGAGCCTGATCCTGCTGTCCGCGCCCAAAGCGCAGACGTACTACCCTCACATCGGGATGCAGCGACACGACTCCTGCTGGTACATCCGGCGCGTCTAGTCGCGCCTTGTCACCTTTTCGCGCCTTCCGCACTCTGAAGAGTGAGAGCGAAAGGAGCGTGCGAGGCGATGCGACTGATCAGCGGCGTTTCGATGGTGTACCTCCTCGTGGTCGCGGTGATGTTGGGAGCTTCTGCGCCTGCACGCGACGACGACCCACGACATGATGACGGCCAGCAGATTTTTCGGTACGACACATTCGGAGACGAGCAGCTGTGGACCAACGTGCTGCGAATGCACGAAGTCATTCCGAACGTCGATCCCGCAACGGCTCTGTCCGTCGGACTGAAAGTCGACGTGGACGCGCTTTCACCGACGGTGATCACCGCGCTTCGCTCGGGCGCCGTTAACCTTGCGGACCCGGCAATCACGGTCGAACTGCTGCGTCTCAACGCGGTCGTGGGCGTCAAGGGCGCTGTCAACAGCTCGGGGCAGCTGACGTCGATCGGCGTGACCTGCGCGCTGTGCCACTCATCGGTGGATAACTCGTTTGCACCGGGCATCGGAAAGCGGCTCGACGGATGGGCGAACCGCGACCTGAACGTCGGCGCCATCGTCGCGCTTTCACCCGCGCTCGACGAAGAGACGAAAGCGGTGTTCAGATCGTGGGGACCTGGCAAATACGACGCGCGGCATCATGCGTTCGATGGGACGAACCTCATACCACTGAACCGCTCCTCGCTCCCCGCCCTCATTCCACCGATCTACGGACTCAGAGGGGTCGGCTTCGAGACCTACACCGCCGATGGTCCAATTTCCTATTGGAACAGTTATGTCGGCGTGAGCCAGATGGGCGGGCACGGCAGCTTCGCTGATCCGAGAATCCGGCTATCGATTCAGCAGACGCCGGATCTCGTCACACCAAAACTTGGCGCGTTGCTCCAGTACCAACTGAGTCTCCGGGCGCCGATGGCACCGCAGGGAAGTTTCGATCACGAGGCGGCTGCCCGAGGCAAGGACCTCTTCCGCCACGAGGCGCGCTGCAGCACCTGTCACCAGGGACCGACGTTCACCGACGTGCTCAGCGGTCGCCTGCGCGACGTGCCACTGCTTCATGACGCTGCAGAAGTCGGCATGGATCCCGTCTATGCATCGCGGTCGGCAACGGGCAAGTACCGAACAACGCCCCTGCGAGCGCTGCTGCGGCATGCACCGTACTTCCACGATGGAAGCGCGCCCGACCTCCCTGCCGTCGTCAACCATTACGACCGTCTGTTTGGCCTGAATCTGACACCGGCTCAGAAAACCGACCTCGTGGAATATCTGAAGTCGTTGTGAAGGACTGCCACGTGCTTCTTTGGCCTCGCACGATAAAGAGGGAGTCGCCGAATTCATGCGTCCGGTACGCGTGCATCTCGGCCTCTTCGATGGCTCGGCAAAGCACCGGATCGTCCTGGAAGGCGCGGAGGAGTTCGTAATGGCTCGTCCCGGGTTCATGCTGTCCGGTCACGAGTGCATCGATGACCCGCAGGCGTGTGAGCGGGCCGATCTTCAGCGTCGCGACCGCGCGGCCGGCTCGAACGCAGCCGTCGTGAGCCGCCGCGTCTTCGAGCGCTCGAACGACGGTCGTGCCGACGGCAATGATGCGCCCGCTCCTCCGCCGCGCCGCATCGATCGCATTGGCTGTTCGCAGAGGAATCTCGTACGCCTCGGGGAGCGGGAGCATTGCATCGAGACGCGCGTCGCCAGTCGAGGAAATCCCGGCGGCATGCGTCAGCGTCGCGAATGTCGCGCCTCGCGCGCGAAGGGTGTCGACGAGCCGCCAATCGAGGAGAAAACCCGCGGATGGAGCCTCGAAGGCGACAGGGCGGCTGGCGATCGTCGTCCACGTGTCCCACAACGCCAGTGGAGCGGAGAGATACGAGTACTGAATCGGACGGCCGTGGCGCGCCAGCCCTTCCCAAATCTCCTGACCCGAACCCTCGAAGTTGACCTCGATCAGGCGCGGATGCTCCAGGATCTCTCGTACGACGGCACGCAGCGGACCGAGCTGCAGTGAATCACCCACGCCGAACGGCGGCGGAAGCGGCCTGGATTCGGTCGGTAATCGAAAGTCGCCGGCACCAAATGCCACCGCCGTGAACGTATCTATGTGCTGAGAAAGCAGCGATCGACGTCCGGCCAGCCGCAGCTCAATCGAGCTGCCTGTCCCCAGATGAATCCCCGACAGGCTGGCCGGCAACGTGGCGGCGTCATTCGCAATCACGAGATCGCCGCTGCGTACGAGCGCAGGAAAGTCCGTGCGCCGCTTGTGCACCACCTGACCAGCGGCATCGACCACCATCAGCCTGGCGTCAGAGGGGCGCTGAACGGCGACAGCGGCGGGGATCATGGAGTGGCCTCGGTCTCGGGTGCGCGAGCAATGCGGGCGGCAATGAGGTCGACGATCTCCGCCGCCGCCTGATCCGGATTCTTGAGACTCGCTCGGTCCGCGTCTGGAACCGCGAGTTCGTGCAGCGGTGTATCCATATCACCGGGATCGATGGAGACGACGCGGATGCCTTCAGCGGTCAACTCCGCATCCCAAATGCGACTGAGATGTGCGAGGGCCGCCTTACTGGCGCCGTAGGCGCCCCAGCCCGCGTAGGGTGTGACCGCGGCATCGCTCGAGATGTTGACCACGAGCGGGGCGCCGCCCTCGCGTGCGGTCGCCGCAAGCGAGCCAAGGAGCGCTTTCGTCAGGCGAAACGGCCCGAGCAGGTTGGTCGCCAGCGCGCGTTCCAGGTCCTCGCACTCGGTATCGGCGAGCGGCGCCAGCGGCACTGGTCCGAGTGACGAGGCGTTGTTGACGAGGACGTCGAGTCCACCCAGGGCGCCAAGCACCTGGATCGCGATCGGATACATCTCTTCCTTCTCTGAAACGTCCCCCACGATGCCGTGGGCGTCCGGCCGTTCCCGACAGACGCGCTCGACGCCGGCCCGGCCGCGCGCGATGAATGCCACGTCGGCACCCGCGTCGGCGAGCCGTCTGACCAGGGCAAGGCCAAGACCAGACGTGCCGCCGGTGATCGCAATGCGGAGTCCGCGTATCGATGAATGAGCCATGTCGCCTCCTGGTTGACCTCCATCAGGCTACAAGTTAAAGTTAACTTTAAGTCAAGTGGATGTGCAGATGTCAGGTCTGATGACCATCACGGAGGTGTCGCGGCGCAGCGGCGTCGCCTCGTCCGCGCTCCGGTTCTACGAATCGCGCGGGCTGATTACGTCGGAGCGCACCGGCTCGGGGCATCGACGATTCCCGCGCGCGGTCCTTCGGCGGATCGCCTTCATCCTCTTCGCGCAGAAGATTGGTCTTTCACTCGACGAAGTGGCGGTCGAGCTGTCGAGACTTCCTCACAACCGCGTACCGGAGCGCGCCGACTGGGCGAAACTGTCCACGACGTGGACCCAGCGCGTCGACGAACGGATTGCCGAGTTGCAGCGCCTCAAGGCGGGACTGACGCAATGCATCGGATGCGGATGCCTGTCACTGCAGCAATGTCAGCTTGCCAACCCCAGCGACACGGTCGGGCGGGCGGGACCGGGACCGCGATTCTGGATCGGCCGTGCACGTTCGGCGACGACAAAATAGGTTCGCCTAGTCGTGCGATTCCGTTGCGTGGAGGTTCGACGCGGCCGTAATCGCCTCCAGCCAATCGTCCATGGCACCGTGCATCATCGCCGCGTGGAGCACGAGCGCAGAGGAGAAACGTCCCACTCCGTACCGCATCCGACTCGCCAACGCCTGCTGTGAAAGCCTCTCGCCGGTTCGTCCGTCGATCACCACCACGGTTGAGTCGAGCACGCGTCCTGTGGCGTACGCATACGTGGTTCGAGCACCTCGTTGCACCACTCGAGCAGGCGCCACGTGCAGTTTGACGGAGCCGGTAATGATCAACGGGCGGCCGTACTCGTCACCGAGTCTCCGCCAGTACGGGACATCCGTGAGACGCTGCTCCGAGTCAATCGCCAGTGGTTCCACTTCGAGGACCGGCGCGGAGGACCACGTTCGCAGTTCCGCCCGAAGCAGACGAACGGTTTCGGTGTTCAGATCGAATTCCGGATTCTTCTCGGTCGCAAATCCTGCGACCCATATTCGCGGAAGCCCGGCAAGCTTCATTTGAAGAGCCGGGTGCGGAGCATTTGCTGGCCGCACGACGTGTGGCGCACATGCGGCTGTGGAAATGGTCGCGACCGAAACGAGCAGCCATCGAACCATGGCGCCTCCTGTTCCCGGCGCGACCAATATGCACGACGCGCGCCTTAGGAGATCGCTGGGCGATCCTGCGTGTGCGTGATGTGTGTCGGCGGTGACATCACGATCCGTCACCGCCTGTCGTTATCGCTGACTAATGCTCTCGCTCGACATCCTGACGCGTCCACCGGCGGCTTCCGTCCGCGTTCATCTCGAGCGCTCGCTGCAGACCGAGTAGGACCAGATCGGGAACCAGCACGTCAAACATCTTTTCGCGCTCGAATAACCGCGCGAAACCGCCCGTCCCGATGATCACGGTTGACTCGGCGCCAAACGCCGCTTTGCGCAGTTCACGCGTCAGCCCGATCACCATGGCGCGTGTCCCGAAATAGAGTCCGGATTGGATGCTTTCGATCGTGGAGCGGCCGATCAGGTCGTGTGGCGGTACGATTTCAACGGTCGGAAGCCGCGCGGTGTTCTTCTCGAGTGCCTCCATCGCAATCCGCAGCCCTGGAAGGATCGTGCCGCCAAGATACTCTCGGTTGCCGGTGATGACGTTGATCGTCGTCGCCGTCCCGAAGTCGATGACGATCAGGTTGTCGTTCGGGTAGAGGCTCACCGCACCGATGGCATTCGCGATTCGGTCAGGTCCTACCTCCGCGGGGTTGCGGTAGAGGATCTTCAGACCCGTGCGGGCACCCGCCTGCAGAATGAATGGATCAACCGCGAAGTACTTCCGGCAGCAGCTGCGCAGCGAATAGAGCATCTCGGGCACGACCGAGCAGATCGCGATCCGGTCGACGAGCGCGGGATCGAGGTTGTTCTCGCGGAGCACGCCTCGAAGAAAGACGCCGAGCTCGTCGGAGGCCGAGTTGGGATGCGAGCTTCTGCGAAACTGAAACCGCATTTGGCCGTCCTCGAAGACGCCGCCGAACAGCTGGCTGTTTCCGACATCGAGCGCAAGAATCACGCAGCACCCGGAAGCGGGACGTTATCAATCAGCCGCACGCCGGCAAGCCTGACCGCCGCGAGCCGTCGTCCATCACGATCGGCGACGTAATCGACGGCAAATCCTGCGTCGGTCAGCCGGTGGATCGCTTCATCGGTCGTCGCAGCCGACGTCAGGACACGATGCAACGCGGCGGCGCGCTCACGATCGGGTGCGGTGAGGCGGGCATTGCGCGAACTGAGCGCCAGCCCAGTCGATTCGCGGACGGTGGGGCACGCCACGATCGTCGTTGGCAGGAAGAACGCGTCGGCCATCCCGCGCACCAGACTCAACTGCTGCCAGTCCTTCTCGCCGAAGTACGCACGTTCGGCCGCGGCAATGTGGAGCAGTTTCAGTACGACCGTCAGCACACCGTCGAAATGACCGGGCCGATGGACGCCCTCGAGAGTCGTCGACAGCGTCGTCTCCGCCACGCGATAGCGGAAACCATCGGCGTACATCTCCTCAGCACGTGGGAGGAGGGCGAAATCGACGCCGGCGGCATCGAGCAGCGCAAGATCCCGCTCGAGCGTCCGTGGATATGCATCGAGATCCGCCGGGTCGTCGAACTGCGTTGGATTGACAAAGATGGTTACGAGCGTACGGTCATTTTCCGCCAGGCTTCGCTCCACCAGAGACATATGTCCCTCATGGAGCGCGCCCATCGTCGGGACATATCCCAGCGAAATGCCACGCCGCACGTCGCAGGCGCGTCGCTCCCGCCATACCCAGATGCGATCGAATACGGCGGTCACGAGTAACTCTCCGCGGCGCTCGGGAACTGGCCGCCTTTGACGTCGGCATCGTAGCGATCGAGTGCGTCGGTCAGCATCGTTTCGCCGTCGATGTAGCGGCGCACGAACCGCGGCGAATGATCACCGCCGACACCCCACAGATCCTGCAGGACGAGGACCTGGCCGTCTGTACATGGGCCGGCGCCAATGCCGATGGTCGGAATCGTGAGGTCCCTGGTGATTTGTGCCGCGAGCTGCGCCGGCACGCATTCGAGCACCACCGAAAAACAGCCCAGTTCTTCGAGCGCATGGGCCTGTCGGGCAATCTTCTCCGCAGCCGCCGCATCGCGCCCCTGCACACGGAATCCACCGAATTCATTGACCGACTGCGGTGTCAGCCCGACGTGCCCCATCACGGGAACGCCGGAGCCGACGATCTGCCGGATGACATCCTCGTGTCCGTCAACGCCTTCCAGCTTGACCGCGTGTGCGCCGCTTCTGAGCAGCGCACCAACAGCCCGCATGGCGGACGACATGCCGTTTCGATAAGACAGAAATGGCATATCGGCGATGACGAACTTGTTTCCGGCAGCGCGCGCCACGGCCGCGGTGTGCAGGACCATCATCGCTACGGTGGCAGGGACGGTTGTCGGGTGGCCGTGCATCACCATGGCGGCCGAATCGCCGACCAGAATCGCATCGACGTTGGAACGTTCGACGAGATGAGCAGACCAGGCGTCGTACGCGGTGACGATGGAGATTTTGCGGTGCTCTTGCTTGAATCGAGCGAAGTCGCGGACGTTCGTTACAGGTACCTGTCGCATGGATCAGGCCCTCCAATCAGGAAGTGACGGTCGTACGGGTCACCGTTCCAATGAATCGGTGCCTGAACTGTATTTTACCGCGCCCTTTCACCAAGCGTGTGTGCAGACCCCGTCCGGTGTTCTTGTTGCAGGCACAACGCGTATGCCGGAGAGCGGTGCGGCCGGTGACCGCTGGCGCCAGATTGTCTATCTGGCAGCTTTGATCGGTGTCGCTGTGGTTGTGGTGTGGTACGCCGTCGGGCACCGCGCAGCGAACACGGCTGGTGCCGCGGCAGCGGAAGAGGCGGTTAAGCCACTCGTTTGCGAGCTCGAAGCGCACGCGAAATTGCCGACCTTGCATGAAGCAAGTGGCCTGGCACTCAGCCGTCGCGACCCGAACGTGCTGTGGTCGCTGAACGATTCCGGTGCTCCGGCCGTGGTTGCCCTTAGCCCTTCGGGCGAGCTGCTGGGCCGGGTTCGCGTCGCCGGCGCAAGCGTCAACGACTGGGAGGATGTCAGCGTCGCGCCGTGCGGCAATGAATCGTGTCTGTATATCGCGGACACTGGCAATGGCGGCGGAACACAGCGCAACGACGTGGTTGTCTACCGTGTGCGCGAGCCGCTCCCAAGCGACCGCGAAACCGCGCCGGCGGACGTGTTCGACGTGGCATACCCGGATGGCGAAGACCACGAATCCGACGCGATGTTCGTGTTGGACGGACAACTGTTTCTGATCACCAAAGGACATCCGGCCGTTCTGTTCGCGTTTCCGCGGAACCTGACCTCGGGAACGATGCAGACGCTCGAACGACTCGGCGAGATACCGACGGCCGGGTTCCCGTCCGGTACGATCCCGCGACGATATCGCGTCACCGACGCAGAGGCGTCGCCGGACGGCCAATGGGTGGCAATCCGCACCAATGATGCCTTGCTCGTCTACCGCGGCGCCGACCTGCTTGCGCGTCACACGCACACGTTCTGGCGCGCCGACTTGCGATTCCTCGCAGAGCCACGCGGCGAAGGAGTCGCGATCTCCGACGAAGGCGATGTGTTCCTCGCAGGCGAAGGCGTCAGCGAGGGAACCGGAACGTTCGCACATCTGAAATGCGCGTGGCGCTGATACCTGACGGAGGATTCACCATGTCCACCATCACCATTCCGCGGGAACAATGGCGAACGTTCTTCGATCGAATGTCGAAGGGATTACTCGGCAAACGGGCCGAGGTGGAGGTCGCGTCGCTGGATCTGGGCGATCAGATCACGGCCGAGTGGGTTCCGTTGCTCGGTATTACCTACGATTCGAGGGACGATCTGATTGACGTGGCGTTCGATCGCGCGAATCACCTGATCCAACATCCAAGTCAGATCGCGGTGGACGAAACCACTGAAGGACTCGCCAGCGTGGCCGTGGTCGACGCCGAGGGTGTGCGGCAGATCGTCAGGCTGAAGGACCCGCTCCGCCTGCCGCCCTCATCCGCAAGATCCTAATCGCTCACACGCGACGATCCGGCGCCCGAATTCTCTGTCGCTGCCGACGCGTCGATTCGAAGCCGCTCTCCAGAATGGCATTTGTACGTCGCAAAACTGATTTTTGCTTCTACAATGACTGTGCTTGCTTCCTCCAACGCGCTGGAGTGCTCATGATTCGACATCGACTGATCGCAATCGCGCTCTTCACCGGAATCCTGTTTGCTGTCCCCGCTGCCGCACAGGAGGCCGGCGTCAGGGCCGGCGTCTCAGGAGATCCTGATCAGTTCTACTTCGGCGGCCATTTCGAAACGGCTCCGCTCTTTGACAGACTCCATTTCCGCCCCAACGTGGAAATTGGGGTCGGTGACCACGTCACGCTTGTCGCGTTCAATCTCGAGTTCGCCTATCACTTCCCGACGGGCGCCAACTGGTTCACCTATGCCGGCGGCGGCCCCGCGTTGAACGTCATCCGATTTGAGGGCAACACGAACTCGGAAGGCGGCTTCAACCTGCTGATCGGGGTGCAGCACAACTCCGGTCTGTTCGCGGAGCTGAAGGCAGGTTTGGCGGACAGCCCCAATGTGAAAGTCGGCGTCGGGTACTCATTCCGTCTGCGGTAGCACTAACCTCCGCGCCTCCCCGCGGAGCGACCATCGGTATAACAGGAGATCGGCATGCAGCGACGATGGCGGCAGTTCGCATCGGCGTCGGGAGTGCTTTTCTGCCTTGCCGGACGGGCGTCCGGGCAGACGATTGAGGCGCCACGATGCGGGACGGGAGTCCACGAAGCGGAGGCCATTGGCGTCCACGGCTTCCCGCAGGATCAGATCTTCTGTCCGCTCATCGCGGACCCGAAATATCCGCGCTCCTTTGCCAGCCTGCTTCGCGGCACCTTCCCGTCCATTGAAAAACCGTCCGGTAAAGGGACCGCGATTGCATCGGTCGGCCTCGGCGACTTCTTCGGCGTGGTGCGATGGGGCGGACCAAGACCGGGCGAAGGTCTTCAGCTCGACGTCGTCGGCGCCATCTTCGCGCAGTTCGATCTCGATTCGGCGTCAAACGACCTGATCAACGCTGACTACATCATCGGAGTGCCGCTCACGTTCCGTCGCAGCGGCTTCAGCGTCATGGCGCGCGTCTACCATCAGAGCTCGCATCTCGGCGACGAGTTTCTGCTGCGCAGTTCCCCGATCCAGCGCGAGAACCTGTCGTTTGAGTCGCTGGAGCTTCTTGCCTCGCAGGAAATCGGGCCGTTGCGCCTGTATGGCGGCGGCGAACACCTATTCCGGCGGGATCCGGACACCGTGAAGGCGAAGCTGCTGCACACAGGCGCCGAACTTCGCAGCGGCCGCGCGGGTCTCGTGCAACTGGTCGGTGGAGTCGATCTGAAAACCACCGAGCAGCACAACTGGGCTCAGGCGCTGAGCGGACGCGCCGGGATCGAACTGGCACGTCCTTCTCCCGGCGGTCATCCCGTTCGCCTCGTCACGATCCTGCTCGAGCTGTACAAAGGTCCATCGCCCTACGGCCAGTTCTTTCTGGAAGACATTTCGTACGTGGGCGTCGGGATCAATTTCAGCCTCTAACAACGGTTGGTTGGTTCGCGGTTAGTGGTTCGTGGTTGATAGTTCGTCTTGCACGAACCACAAACAACCAACCACCAACCGCGTAAAGGCTTGCCGTCAAGAATTCGTGTGCAACTGCCGTCGGAAGATGATCTATGCTCTCCGCTCCTGAAGCCGACGCGGCGCGCACCGGAAACCCCTGAGTAAGTGCTGTATGGATGTGAACCCTTCTGCGCCTGACGCGTCTGTCCCCTTGCTCGGCGGGAGCCGCACGATGCTCTCGCTGCGCCAGGACATCGAGCGCGCCGCGCGGTGCACGGCAAAGGTCCTCATCACGGGCGAGACCGGCGCCGGCAAGGAAGTGGTCGCCCGGTGCATTCACCACCAAAGCTCCCGATCGAAACATCCGTTTGCGGCGGTGAACTGCAGCGGGATCACCGAGACGCTGCTCGAATCGGAATTGTTCGGGCACGTCCGGGGAAGTTTCACCGATGCGCACCGCGACAGCCCCGGCCTGATCCGTCAGGCGCAAGGCGGCACGTTGTTTCTCGACGAACTCGGCGAAATGAGCCTCCGCATGCAGGCGATGCTCCTGCGATTTGCCGACACGGGTGAAATGCAGCCGGTCGGAGCGCTCGGGGTGATGCATGGGTGTGATGTCCGCCTGATCACCGCGACCAATCGCGACCTGCAGGCGCTGATTGAAACGGGCGCGTTCCGGCAGGATCTGTTTTACCGCGTCAACGTGATCGCCATCTTTGTTCCCCCGCTGCGGGATCATGCCGAGGACGTTCCCGATCTGCTGCAGCACTATCTGATGCGCGCCAGTTCGACGCACGGGATGATGACGCCGCAGATGAATCCATCTGCCATCGACGCGCTGATCGCATACACCTGGCCTGGCAACGTTCGGGAGCTGAGAAACGTCGCCGAACGCCTCGTGCTCGAAGACTTCCAGCGGCCCGTCAACGCGGAGGATCTGCGGTTCTCGTCGATGACCCAGCGCGACGCCGCGATCGCAACCGTGACCGCTGAGTCAAGCCGCACCGAGCCGCTCTGGGAACAGTTTGAGGCCGGAAAGAATTTCTGGACCGTCGTCTATCAGCCGTTCAAGCATCGTGAGCTGACGCGGCGAGACGTCACCGAGTTGATTCACGATGGCCTGTCGAAGACGGCTGGCAGCTACCGGAATCTCCTCGAGCTCTTCAATCTTCCCGCTGCCGACTACAAGCGCTTCCACGCGTTTCTCCGTCAGCAGAACTGCAACCTCGACGTGCGACGATATCGTCGTCTTGCCGACGAGGCGCCGGCCGATACCCGTGCGGTCAACAACGCGTACGTTCGCCACACCGCCGCTGACAGCGGTCGTTAGCGACGCGCGGTCGCGGGCGCGACAAACCCTGCAGACACGCGCGAGGCTGTGAAACGACAGCCGTGAATGCGTGTCGTGTTGGCGCCGATACGCGCTTTGTGCCCACGGCTCCCTCTCGACTCCGCATCCCCGAGCGGTGTGAATTCTGCAACGCGCAACGAACGGTGACGCTTCAGGCCACGACGAGCGGGCAGGTCATCTCGCTGCGATGGGTGTGCGGCGCATGTGAGCGCGGCTGGCCGGTGTCGCAGGAGCGACGTGCCGGCCCAACTGATCGGCGTCGGACCTCGCGAACCGACCGCCGAAGAAGCAAGCGAAGCTAAGGTATCCTCGTAAACAGGCGTGTCCCATGCAGCTGCGTGTCGCTCGACTC
>DASTZI010000182.1:0-7772 GCA_035764385.1 Vicinamibacterales bacterium | reverse complement strand
GACGGCCACTCGCGCCGCCTCCCGCCTCGGCGCCGCCGCCTCCGGCCATCGCCATCTGGAATCGCAAGATTTGCCGCTCAACGGGGCCACCCGGCACAAACTGCATGATCACGAAGACGACGAGCGTGATCCCAAGAAAAGTGGGAATAATCAGCAGCGCCCGTCGGAGGAAGTACCCGCTCATTGCGTGCCGGTTGCTACGTCGTGCTTGTTCGTCTTCGAGTAATCAAGCCAGTACCGGTCCTCCACCGGCGGCGTCTCGAGCTTGGTTGAGGTATCGCGGAGTGCTTGATCGAGCTTTTGAGATTTGTCCGGATCGATCCACCACATTTGCGGTATTCCTGCGCTGAGAGATCCGCTGAAGTCCCCAACGCGAGAGAAGGTCCCACGCGGCGTTCCGAACCGGTTCCAATATGCAATGCGCTGCGACGGTCCGTACCACTGCAAAATGTACTGGTACTGGTTGGTCAAGGCGCTGTCCAGGTCGCGAAGTATCTGTACGCGTTTACCAGCATCGAACTCACGGTCATACGCCTCGCACAGTTCATCGACACGTTTGTCCTTGATCCCCGTGATGTTGTTTGTGTTCTGGATATCCGCGGTAGATGAGTGGTACTCAGGACGCGGATCCGGGAACACACTGCCCGCGCCCCAGGCACCGTACACGAGATCAAACTGCCGTTGCATTTCCATCTTGAATTGCGTCTCGGGGCTGACCAGGCGCAGGTTCATCGTGATGCCGACCTTGCGGAGGTCGTTCTGATAAATCGTCAGCCACCGCTCGCCGCCCTTGTCGTCGTAGAGAAGCTCCACCTGCAGCGGCTGTCCGTTCTTTGTGAGCCGACCCTGGGCGTCGTGGTCCTTCCAACCGGCCTCAGCCAACAAGGCAAGCGCCTGCTGGGGGTCGTACGGGTTCTTCGGGTTATTCGGATTTTCGTATTCGGTCCCAGGGTAGAAGGAGTTCAGCGGCACATATTCGTTGAAGAAGAGTGTCTTGATCAGCTGGTCGCGGTTGAGGAGCAGCGTGAACGCCTTGCGGATCCGGATGTCATCCCACGGCTGGCGCCGCGTGTTGAACGCCAGCCACTGTGTCCCTTGCGGATAGTTGTTGAAGACCTTCTGCTTGACGAGCAGCCCGCGCTGGAAGTTTGGCGTGTTCAGCTCCTGAACCCATTGTTGTGAGATCGCCACGTAGTGGTAGTCCCGGTCGCCTCTCTTGAACATCTCGAACGCGAGGTTCTGATCGCGCACGACGGTCAGCCGGATTTCGTCGAAGTTGAACAGGCCAACATTCGCGCGATACTTCGCGGCCCAATAATCGGGCCTCCGACGGATCGATATCGACGCACCTTTCTTGATGTCGCCTTCGTTGACAATGTAGGGCCCAGTGCCCGGTACCAACTTGAAGTTATAGTCGCGCAGATACGCGGCACCGTTGACGTCCTTCAGGATGTGAGCCGGGAAGATACGAAGACCTGATGCCGTGAGGAAGTTCTTCCAATCCAGCGTCTTCGCTTTTATTTGTACGATGTACTTGCTCTCGGCGACAGGCTGTTCCAGCTTGTTGTATTCCGTATAGAAGAACAAATCCTGAAGCGACTTGTCGGTCAGAAATTTCCAGCTCGCCACTACGTCGTCTGAGGTCACGGGTGTGCCGTCCGAGAACCGAGCATTCGGATCGAGACGGAAACGGAATGTCTTCTTGTCCGGCGCAATTTGCCAGTGCGTCGCGAGCGCCGGCATAAACTGCAGCGTCGTCGGATGGAGACCAACAAGCGATTCGTACATGAGTCCGTTGATCTCGTAGTTCGTGCTCGTGTTCCATTCGGGCCCCGCCATTCGTAATGTTCCTGGGAATGAATACATCACGTCGCGGAGTACGCCTCCCTTGACAGCACGAGGATCTCCGATCAAATCGAAGTCCATGCTCGTCTGCCACCCTTCCCCCTTGAAGCCCTTTCCGCCTTGTTCCGCGGGAACAGACAGATCTGCGCCCGCATCCGCGTCCGGAAAGACCGGGTAGCTGTTCTTGTCCGTCGACACGTTCGCTCGGCTCGCAGTCGGAGCAGATGTGTTCGAAGCCGGTGTCTGTTGTTCCCGGCTGGTGCCTCCGCCGCACGCGGTCGCGAGCAGCGCAGCGAGGACGAAAAGCGATCGCACGTGGAGATTGCGCATATCTTTGATTGTAGGCTTTCGCTGCCATATATCCAGACGGCCAACGCGACTGGAAAGACGGTCGCAAAGAAAACACAGAAATCACATAAAAAATCCCAAGGCGCCATTAAAACGCCTTGGGATTTGGTCTTTGGGATTTGGGTTTTGGGATTTACCAGCGCGGTTCCTGCCGCCGTCCACCGCCGCCGCCCCGGCCACCGCCGCCGCCGCCGCGCCCACCGCCGCCACCCCGGCCACCGCCGCCACCGCCACCGAAGCCGCCACCGCCCCGCGGCGTCATCGGCCGAGCTTCGTTCACGGCGAGCGCCCGGCCGCCGAAAGTCTGCTGATGGAGCTGCGCAATCGCATTCTGCGCATCCTGATCGGTCGCCATTTCCACGAATGCGAAGCCTCGTCCCCGTCCGGTTTCACGGTCCCGCACGACACTGACAGTCGATACCGCGCCGGCCTTCGCGAACAGTTCGGTCAAGTCCTCTTCATTGACGTCATAGGGGAGGTTGCCGACATACAGTTTGTTGCCCATGGTCACTCTGCGCATCGAAATCGATGCTCTGTGGAAACGCGGCGCTCGGAGCGGGATGCTCAGGCTTGGCTGGCGCAGAATGAATGCGTCGCTCGGCGGCGGGGCGTCTGCTTCCTGACGTGCGCAGTATAGCGGCAACCTACGGGAGTTGAAGCTCGGGCATGGGGGGGCCTGCAAACAATCTCCGGCACGGCCTGGCCATCAACCGGGCCCATCGCGCCGAACGGCTCACGCGCGCGCTGTCGGTGGCAATCCCTGTGTTTGCATACATCTGCCGGTAGATTTTCGAGATCAGGACAAACGCCAGGCGGCCTTTGAGGGAGACGCACGACGCCGAGGCGCGCTTCCAGATTCTCGGGAAGCTGTAGAACTGGTCCCAGACCTCCTGCGTGCCCGCGCGGATTTGCTCCGCTGTCATCGTCGGATGCGCCGTGTAAATCTTCGGTCGCTGCGACTGCGGAATCAGCCAGTGGCGGTTGACGGGAATGCCGCCGATGCGCTCGGGCTCTTCACCGAGCGATTTTTCCCACGCGGCGAAGTCGAGGGTGCCGGGAAACGGCGTCAACATGACGAACTGCGCGAACGTCAGGTCCGCTGCCTCGGCCACTTTCAACGTGGCGTCGAACGAATCGGCCTGATCGCCAGGAAGGCCGAAGATGAACGAACCCAGGACATGGATCCCGTTTTCGCGGAACGATCGCAGGCGTTTGACCAGCGAATCGCCGCTCTCGTTGAAATTCTTGTAGATCGACTTGAGACCTTCCTTCGTAACCGATTCGACCCCGACAAGCGCGCCCTTGATGTGTGCCCGCTTCATGAACTGCAGGAATTCCGGGTCCTCCGCGGCCTCCATGGTGATCTGGGTGAAGAACACCGTGTCGTCCGGCAACTGCGCCAGCTCCTCCATGAGCGCGAACCGGTCGTTACGGAGCGCCTCGAGGCGCCGCAGTTGCGTCTGGTCGCCTCGACGCGCGGCCATCCGCAGATCCTCGAGCGTCACGGGATAGAAGTTGTCGTCGGCGAGCGCGATAAAGCGAAACCCGCGGCGCCGCAGTTCCACGATTTCTTCCACCACCTGCTGGTAGGGCCGCTGCCGCGGCCGTTGCCCATCCGTTCGCCAGACGGAGCAGAACGAGCAGTGCTTCGGACAGCCGCGAACGGTCTGCACCGACGCCCACATGTACCGCCCTTCCGGAAGGAGACTCCACCGCGCAGCGAGAAACTGGCCGCCCTCGACGCGCCCGCCCGCGTACATGGGCCGCAGCGTGCCGTTGAGCGAATCTCGCAGCACTTCGGGCCACACGTGATCGCCGTCGCCCGTGACTACCGCGTGCGCTCCGCCCAGATCCCGCGCTTCATCGGGGTAGAGGGTGGCGTGGATGCCGCCATAAATCACGGTCGCGCCCGCTTGCCGCGCCGCGACGCCCACTTCATAGCCGCGAAGGGCGTTGCCGGTGTGTATACCGATTCCGACGATGTCGCCCGCCTTGATTGTGGACAAGTCGAGCATTTCGAGCGTTTCGTCCACAATCGCCGGCTCTCCGTAAGAGTCAGGCGTGGCGGCGGCCAGCACATACAGCCAGCGGGGTGTGATGACGCCGATTCCGAACGACACATGGCTTGGGTTCACGAGGTGGACGGTCACGCGCTCTAGCTTCTCGCAAAATCGATGAATCCCCTAGCGGGATCCGTATGTATCAATTTGACGCGCACCCGATCGCCGACCTCGAGACCCTCGTAGCCGCGCTCCAGGCGTCCTTCGACCAGCGGATGCCGGATGCGAACCCACGTCCCTTTTTCGGACGCGCCGGTCACGATGGCGTCGAAACGCTCCCCGATGCGTGATTGCAGCAGCAGCGCCGCGGCCGCTTTGCGTACCAGCCGTTCGACCTTGTTGGCCGCATCCTCGCGTTCGGTGCAGTGCAGCGCAATCGCGTCCAATTCCGCATCTGTGTAGGGCGGGTGGGACGGGTTCGGCGGGTGGGAACCTTGGCTTCGCAGCGCGACTTTCACGAGGCGCTGCGCCACGAGATCGGGAAACCTCCTGTTCGGCGCCGTCGAGTGCGCATAGTCCTGTACCGCCAGGCCGAAATGACCCATGCTATTGCCGCCCGGACGTTCGACGACATATTCGCCGCGGCCGAGGAGCTTCACGACCGAGAGCGAGAGGTCTGGAAACCGCTGCGGATCCGACGCATGTTCGCGAAGCAGCCACTCTTCGAGCGCCACGGCATCCGGTTCAGCAGGCAGACGGAAGCCGTGTTGGGCGGCGAGGTCAACGATGCGTTCCCATTTCTGCGGCGTGCGGACCACCCGTCGAAGCGACGAGAAGCCGCGGCCCTCGAGAAACCGGGCGACCACGCCATTGGAGGCGATCATGAAATCTTCGATGAGCTCGGTGGCTCGATTGTGTTGGGACTCGGCAAGGTCGCGGAGCGTGTCGTCCTCGAACACCGGTCGTGCTTCGATGGTTGTGAGCGTCAGCGCGCCCATCGCATGGCGGCGTTCCTTCAGCGCACGTGCGGCGCGATCCTGCTGCTTCAGGTTGTCCGCGAGCCCGGGCACATCGCCGATCTTCTGCGGCATCGGTCCCGAGCCTTCCAGCCATGCGCCAACGCCTGGATACGCCAGCTTCGCCTTGTTCCGGACGACGGCCTCGTACACGTCCGACGTGCCCACGGACCCGTCGGCGGTGACGACGTACTCGACGACAATGGCGTTGCGATCCTCGTCCTCGTTGAGCGACGTGAGATCGGTCGACAGCCGTTCGGGAAGCATCGGGAAGATCTGCGCGCCCGTATAGACCGACGTCGTGTTGTGGGCGGCGTGCTGATCCACCGGCGTATCGCGCCGAACCAGCGCGTCGACATCCGCGACAGCAACGAGGACGGTCACGTCGCCCGTCGAGTTCCCGCGGGCGACAGAGAGCTGATCGAGGTCCCGCGAGTCGTCGTTATCAATGGAGCACCAGATCAGGTCGCGCAGATCGCGGCGCCCGTCGGAAGCGGCCGGCCCGTCGAACGCGGCGACCTGGGCTTCCGCCGCATGGGAAAAGTCGGGCTCGAAGCCACGATCGCGCATCGCCTCGCGCGCGATCTCCTGCAGGAATCGACGGGGTGAAGACATCGCGTAACTTTATCCTCGAATGAAACGTCTGCTTTGCGCCGCAGTTCGAGCGGACGAGACGTCTCGAAGAGCGACAAAAACCTCACGCTCGTCACCGTTTCGGCTCCTGACGGCCTCGAGTAATCGGCATGGCCATTGCGTGAGGAAATTGCGGGATTTATGTCAGCCATCACAGCGGACCGGGGCGGTGTTCTGGTGCGGTGTCCTTCATGCGACAAGACCAACCGCGTTCGCTACGCCGTCTTGGCATCCAAGAATCAATGTGGATCGTGCCGCACGCCATTGTCGCCGCCGCGCACGCCGGTCGAAGTGTCCGATGCGATGACGTTCGACGTGGTGATTCAATCATCAGCGTTACCCGTGCTGGTGGACTTCTGGGCGCCCTGGTGCGGTCCGTGCCGGATGATGGCGCCCGAGCTCGACAAGCTGGCCGCCGCGGCGCAAGCCGAGTGGCTTGTCGTGAAGGTGAACTCCGATGCAGTACCCGAGCTCACCGAGCGACTCCGGATCCGGTCCATTCCAACGCTCGCGGTCTTCCAGGGTGGACGTGAAATCGACCGCGTCGTCGGGGCGCGATCCGCGGAGGACATCCGCTCTCTCGTGTCGGCACGGCTCTCGGTCAATTCGGCAGCGTAGCGCGCAGAAAGTCGCTGACCGTGGCTGCGACATCGCGGTGTTCGACGTCGACTGCCGCGTTCATGGCGCGCATGTCGTCCGCGGAAATCCTGCCGGCGAGTTCGTTGAGCGCTTCGCGTAGCTGGGGCCGCGCGAGCAGGACGGCCGATCGGACGATCGGAACGGCGTAGTACGGCGGGAAGTAGCTGCGGTTGTCGCGCAGCATCGAGAGATTGAGCGCCTTGATCAGGCCGCTGGTGGCGTCGCCCGCGATCACATCAACTTGCCCGGACGCGAGTGCGCGATACACAAGATTGAGTTCCATGACGCGAGGCGAGGTCGTAAAGCGGAGCTCATACGCCTTGAGCAGACCTGCATATCCATCCGCGCGTTCGGCAAACTCATACCCAAACCCTGGCCGCCACTGCGCCTGCACTCGACGCAGATCATCGATCGTGCTGAGCCCGAGCGTGTCGGCGTCTTCACGACGGACGAGCATCGCAAACGTGTTGTTGAAACCAAGCGGCGCGAGCACGCTGAGACCTGAGCGGCCGTAGGCGTTGCGCAACGAAGTGAGCGCTGCGTCAGGATCTTTTTCGAGGGGTTGCTTCAGGATGGCCGCGAGCGCGGTCCCCGTGTATTCGACATACGCATCGATGTCTCCGGATCGGATGGCGCGATCGCAGATAAACGTCCCGCCGAGATTGAGTCGTCGCGTCACCGTTATGCCCCGGCGTTCGAGCGTTTGCGCCAGCAGTTCACCCAGCACCACCTGCTCGGTGAAGTTCTTCGAGCCGACGACGATCGTATCGGGCCTGGCGGGTCCGAACCCGGCACCGCCCGCAACCGCGATCAGCAGCAACGCGGCTGTTGCCACCGCGAGCGGGACGGCCGCTGATCGTTGCCGGTGACCTGGTGACAGACGTCGTTCGACCCAGGTGAGGATCCCGTCGGCCACCAGTGCCATCAACGCGGCTGGAATGGCGCCGGCGAGAATCACGGTCGAATCCACCATCGACAAGCCGCGGAAGATGTATTCCCCGAGACCGCCCGCGCCGATCGCGGCCGCAATCGTCGCTGTTCCGATGCCGACGATGGTCGCGATGCGGATGCCGGCAACGATCGAGGGCAGCGCCAGTGGCAACTCGACGAGCCAGAGCAGCTGGCGGGCGGTCATGCCCATCGCCACGCCGGCATCGATGACCGCCGGATCGATGCTGCGGAGCCCGGCCGCCGTCGACCGCACGATTGGCAGCAGCGCGTAGAGAATCAGCGCGACGATAGCAATCCGCGGCCCGATGCCCCCGATGAACGGCAGCGGCAGCAGGAATCC
>DASTZI010000181.1:0-8459 GCA_035764385.1 Vicinamibacterales bacterium | reverse complement strand
GATAGCGGTTTTCGGTCAGGGGAGGCGGCACAGCGGCTGGCGGATCTGAATGCCATCAAGTTCGAACGCGCCAATCTCGAGCGGCAGGGTGCGTCGGAGATTCGCAGCGCGCGCGATGCGGTCGCGTCGACCACCCGTGCGTTTGCGCAGGCGCAACTGGCCACCGATAGGGCCAATCAGGTCGTGCAGATTACCGATGTCGCCTTCCGCGAGGGAGCCTCAACCAACATCGAAGTGCTCGACGCGCAGCGGCAGGCGCGCGACGTCGAGACGCAGGCGGCCATCGCGGAGGATGCGTTGAAGCGCGCGCAGCTGGACCTGCTGGTTGCGCTGGGCCGATTTCCGCAATAACCACGAAGGCCGCTTACGCGGCATTCACGAAGCACACGAAAACATGTGATTGTTCGTGTGCTTCGTGCCACGTGCCCGATGGGCAGCACCTTCGTGGTTCCACCCTACTCCTTGATGACGGTCGTGCCGCCTCCGCGCGCGGCCATGACGATGATGAGAATCAGCAGCACGAGCGCGATGGCGCCGATGGCGATCCAGATCGGACTCGCCCACCACGCTCCGCCGCCGCCGCTGTGCGTATTGATGTCGATGTCCAGTTTGCCCTGAGCGGGCTGACCCTGCGCCAGCGCGAGTGCCGGCATCGCCAGTGGTCCAAGACACATCACCGCAACGAGCGCGAGAGATGCGATCAGAAATCGCATGGAACGTCCTCCTCCTGCTCAGGTCTTGGCGACCGAGCTAGAGAGTTGCCTGCAAAAGACGTGAGCTGAACTGGGGGCTGGGCAGGCGGGAGGGCGGGATAGGCTGGACAGGCTGGACGGGAGGGGCAAGAAGGGGGCGAGATTCCCGTCTCGCCCTTCCGGCCTTTCCCGCCTAACGATCCGCGACCTGAATGTTCTGCCGAATCCGGCGGAATGCGTCCTGGTACGTGCCCGCCTCCGTCCGCGGGGCAACGCCGATCACATAGAGCAACCCGCCATTGCGCAGCTCAGTAGTCGACAGCGAGATGTACTCGGGCTGACCTGTTACTTCCGAAACGTTCGCGAGGTCGACTGTAATCCCGTTGCGTCCCGCAACGCTTTCGTTGCGCGCACGCCCTGACTGCTGCAAGTCCGGATTTGACTGCGCGAAATTGCGGAGCAGCGAATTCGTATCGCGCTGAAGATCGCCGGTGCCCTGCGCGACGCCAACTTCGACGCCGTGGGTGAATGCGCTGCCGCCGTTTTCGGAAAAATACGCGCCCTGGGGCGCATAGGTCACTGAGTTGCCGGCGCTCTGCACCGGACCCCAGTTCGTCGGAACAGCGACGCGCATACCGTTGCTCGGCTGATACGTACGATAACTGCCCGCCGGCGGGTCAACATTCACTGCGCGTCCGGTGGTACCAGTCGGCTGCCGTCGCTGGGCTTGCTGCTGGATCTCCTTGGCAGTGGGCGCCGGCGACATTCCCTTCAGCCGCGCCTGCGCGCGCTGGAACTCCGGCGTGTTGCCGAACGGATTCCCCGTCGCGTTGAGCAGCTTCGCTTCCTGCAGCATCCGCTGTTCGCGGTTGCCCGGGTTCGGGTGATCGCTCAGCCACTCCGGCCCGCCGCCGCCTTGCTGGGCGAGCGTTCGGAACATGTTCGCCATGCTTTGCGGGTTGTAGCCCGCACGCGCCATCAGCTGCACGCCGAGGATGTCGGCCTGGCTTTCGTATTCGCGGCTGAACTTCATGAAGTAGGTGCTGATCCCGAAGTTCGAGCCCTGCGCGATGATGCTGCCCGCCGGGCCGCCGACAATTGCGCCGAGCACCTGGCCCGCAAGCGCGCCGATCTCGTACTTGGTGGCTTTAGTCGCCTGCGCGGTGCCGTGGCGCAGCAGGACGTGACTCAACTCGTGGGCCATGACGCCCGCGATCTCGCCCTCGTCATGCGCGGCTTCGATCATCCCGCGGTTGACGAACATCGGCCCGCCCGGGAGCGCGAACGCATTGATTTCCTTCTGGTTCACGACCCGGAACGTGTAGCGGAATTCGGGATGCTGATACTCGCTGGGAATCGCTCGGACCAGACGTTGTCCGATGCCCGCGAGGTACTCCTCGACGGAGGGATCGTTCAACAACGGGAGTTCCTTCTGTACCTGTTGCGCCGCTTCCTGTCCCAGCTTCACGTCGTCCGCCGGACTGTACTTGTTCGGCGTCGGGGCGACGATGTGCGTTTGCGCCGACGCGGAGCCGAGCGCAACCGTGAGGAGCAGGATCGGAAGCAAACGTCCGTGGTGGCGAAAAGTGGACATGGCTGAACTCATGGCCTCGCGTAGTGCAATGACATTGCCGAAAGCGTTCTGTTGACTGAGCGGCGGACCCTTAATACCTCAGGACCAGCCCCGCCGTCAGACGCCAGAAGCTCAGCTTCGTGCCGCCTATTGTGACCGCTCCGGACGCGTCGTCCGTAAGATTTTTGAAACGGCGGAGCTCGAATCTGGCACCCGCCCGGGGAGAGACAAACCCGATCACCCCGCCGCCGATATCGAGTCCAAGCAGGTTGCTCTTAGTATCCAGCAGGCCTACCTGCGTGCTGACGCGTGCGTGCATCAGGCCGACACCGGCCACCACGTAGGGGCGAAGCGATTCCTGGGTAATCGCTTTCGGCACCGCGATAATCACGTTGCCGGTCAGTGTGGTTACACCGCTGCTCGAAATGGTGCGCTGCAATCCGGGACCGAAGAACTGCGGCGTTTGTCCGAGGTCGCCTTCAACGCCGAAAAAGTTGTCGCCGAGGAGCAGCGCTGACACACCGAAGGTCAACTTCTTCTCGCCGATGGTCTCTTCACCGAGGGCGATGCTCGTCTTGGCTCCGAACTTCATCCCGAGGAAAGGCACGATCAGGAGATCCGTTTGCGCCCGCGCCGGCACAGGTGCAAGGAGAAGTAGTCCGGCGGCATACGTGACGACTCTGCGTCGTCCCAGAGCCGGCAGAGTCCAGGCCGTGCTAGCCAACGAACAGGCGGAGGAACGTCCTGGCGAAGAGCGAAGCAGTGACGTCGCCGTCCTGGAGCGAAAACGGCGCACTGAGGCCGTCGCTGTTGGCGAGCAGGATCAGCGTCAGGTGACGGTCTGGCACTTTAACAATGAGTGAAGAGTAGCCGCCAGGCGTGTTGCCAAACTGCCAGACGACCTTCTGACCGTTGTAGTTCTGCACGAACCAGCCGAGCCCCGTCGGCATGCCCGACTGATTGCTCCACATCGTCGCCATCGATTCGCGATGGAGCAGCACGGCGCCGTCGATTGCACTGTCGAACTTCGCCAGATCCAGCACGGTCGATATCGCGCCGGTTGCCGCATCCACGGATTTATTGATGCTGGTATTGACCGTCGTCGAGCTGCCGCTGACACGATAGGGAAGTGCCAGCCGCTGCAGCACGCTCGTGAAGCGATCGAGCTCCGCCGAGTCGAATTGCACGCGGTCGTCGGCAGTTGAATCGTCGACGTTCTGCGCAGGAACCGAATCGAGCATGCCAAGCCGCTGGAAGATCCGCTCCCACAACGCTTGGCGGAATGGTGTCCCCGCGCCCACGCAGTCCTCGGCAAGCGGCGTCAGGCCGGTGGCGTAACGACCCGCGTCGTACTTGAAGCCGCTACCCGGCGACTTGTGCGACAGGAGGTCGCGCATTGTCGTCGCTGATTCACCGTATGACGGAACGCTTTGCTGGATACGCTCGTCGAGGCCGGCGTGCGCCGTCTCAACGCACTGCTCGAGGAGCAACGCAGAGGAAATCGCCTCCGTCAAACCGGAGATGTGGTAAGGCGTGTCGGCGCGTGCAGCGATCGATCGCTCGACGTCGGCGTACCCGAATGCCGCGGTCCACGTAACCCGCTCGTCTTGAACGATCGCCGCGGACATTCCGGGAATGTTGGCCTGGACCCGGAGCGCGCCAATGTAGCGCTCGAACAGAGAAAAGGTGAGCTCCTGCTGCGCGAACGCATGCGGAGGCACGGCGAGCGACACGAGCAGCGCTGCTAGCGCGGTTCTGGTGAAACGACCCATCCAAATGGGGCTGGGAACCCTGGCTGAGATCATAACACTCGGCCGTTAATTTGCTGTGGGAGCACCAAAGGTTGTGTGTTACATTTTCGGCGACCCGACGCATGCCCGTTAACGCTACAGCGACCGTGTGGTCCGCGGCGCGTACAGCCGATAGATCCGCCGTGCGGATCGGCGTTCTGACCTTCGTCCTTGCATTATCAATAGTTACCGCGGTTTTCGCGGAAGGCGTTCGCATCATCCCGCTTGTGCGAGACGATGCAGTTCTGGTCTCGTTCGAACTGACCGACGGTTACACACCCGAAGTCAAAGACGCCGTCCACAGCGGTCTGAAGACCACTTTTACGTACACCGTGGAGCTGCGGCAGGACGTTCCGGCCTGGGTCGATCGCACGATTGCGACATCGGTCATTACAAATTCAGTTCAGTACGACAACCTGACTCGCCGTGCGACGTTGACGCGGACGCTCGATGGTCACGTCGAATCGGTGGAAACGACGGAAGACGAAGCGACCATCAGGCAGTGGATGACGACGTTCCAGAAGATGCCACTGTTCAAAACGGCTGAACTCGAACAGAACCGCGAATACTACGTCCGCGTGCGCGCCACCGCGCGGCCGACCAACGGATCCATGCTCTGGCCGTGGGGCAGCGGCATCTCCGGGATGACGAAGTTCACGTTCATTCGCTAGCCCACCAGGCCACCAACCTCTAGCCAGCCAGGAATCCCTGTCGATTGATTCGGAACGATACCGGTGCGTCCGGAGTATCGAAGTCAATCGTGTCCATGTCTTCCTTGAGTTTGTGGAAGTGGATGTACATGAGCTCGCGGCCGTCTGGACCCAACGTCCGTCCCTTGTTCCACGTCATGCTCTCGTCGCGCAAGGCCTTTTGGTAGGCGGCGTTGGTTGCAAGCTCCTCCTGCCAGTAGATTCTGGGGCCTGACCTTCCGCCATGCGAGGGGAGTCGTACGTACTTCGTCAGCTCCCGTTCATCCAGATGCTCGTAATGCGAGGTTGAGAGGAGCGTTCTCACCTCAGGTATGCGCTCGAACAGGCAATTGACCTCCGGCGTGTTCCGATAGAAGGTGCAATGCCCGGACAACCTTTCCTTGCGCGAGGAGAAGACGTCGTGCGCCTGCAGACACGCATCCGTCGCGAAGCGCCGGATGTCGCCCCAGATGATGTCGAGGTCCGAGCAGCCCCAGAAATCGAAGGGCAGCAGATCGTCGGCGAAGATGACGCCGTAGGTCACTTTCAGATCACAAAGTTTCCGCCGTTTGATGTCCACCCTTGTGCCGAGCACGTGCGAGCACCGCTCATTGAGCTCCTCAACCGACATTCGTCGGAAACTGACGTTGGCCGGGACGCCCTGCGGCGGATCGATGTCGCTGTAGATAATCCACTCGACGTCCGCGTTGGTTCGACACGAGACGAGAAACGCCGGCATCCAGAACGGCGGCTTGCCGAAGAACGTGACGACGATGGCGATGGACGGACGGCTAATAGCCAGAGGCTCGGGCCGTTTTATCGCCCACCCACATTACCGCCTGGTCGGGCGACATCAGGTCGGTGAGCCGTTTGATCACTTTTCCGGTAGGACCAAGGCGGAACTGGTAGATGTAGCGTTCGAGGCTCGGCGGCTGGGCGTCGGAGGGAATCGAGGCGCCGTGCGCCCCTTCCGAGTTCAGGAATGCGAGCATCGTGTTCGCGCGAAACGGGACATCCTTGATCAGCTCGCATTTGTCCGGTTCCGGGTAGTACACGCGGCTGGTCGGCGCCTCCGCGTCGTCGCGGACACGATAGATCTGAGTTCCGTGCGCCTCGTTGTCGCCTTTACGCGCCAGATAGACGATGCCGGTTACGAAGCCCCACTTCGGATCGCGATGCGGCGCGAGGTGATAACCGGGACGACGGAGCATGATGCGCCCGTCGGACGGATGGAGTGTCAGGTCGATGTCGCGCGGCAGTGACGGGACGAAGGCACGCACGTAACGACAGATGACATCCTGAAACTTACGATTGAGCGCTTCGTGAACCAGGTCGCCGACGATCGTGTTGGCGACAAACGCCCACACCTGACGCGAGTAGAGCGGCGCGACGCCTGACGGCACCGCCCAGTGCTCGTCGCGGCCGTGCGCGAAGAAGACCGGGGCTGGCATCGCTTCGATGACCCGCTCGTAGACATCGTCGGGAAGCCAGTTCTCGATCACGATGTGCGGATATGGATCGAGTTCGAGCGGCGCGCGGTCGAAGGCGGCGTTGATGTGCGTCCGGATGCGATCCGCATTGAGCCACCTGTCCATCCGTACGAGCTCAAAGCGCTTGTCCCAGTCGACGCGCTGAATGGTCAGCAATTGGTCGGTCTGGATGCGCAGTGTCTCGACGGCCTCGGTCAGCTCGCGCGTGCGGTCCGCCAGCGTATCGACGCGCGCGAGGGTGCGGAATAGCGTCCGAGGACGAAGGAGGTCGGCAGCCGCCGCGAAGCGTCCAGCCGTGCGTCGGAGCATGCGAAACCTACCTTAACATGGCTCCGAGTCGGAGTACGGTGGAGCGATGGCGTGACCTGGGCTGTCACGCCCGCCTTCTATCCTCGCGGTGGAGGATTGACATGTCCTGCGCCGAGCATCGGCACCGACGTGGAACCCGCGCGCGGGTACTCTGTTTTGAGTGCTATCGGTCTCGCATCGACCGTCCCGAACGTGTGAAGGTACTCGCGTCACCCTTTCCGCGCGTGCTCACCGAACACGCTCTCGCGCATCGGCGTCGGATGCTTTCGCACCTTGTCGACGGAAGGGGAGACACGCGTCGTGCGAACTAGCCGTCGGTTCTCTGACCGGGCTCGGTAAGAGACTCTACTGTCGCTGGTGAAACGACAAACTGACGTACAACTCCGGTACCGCCCAGCGGGCGCCCAGGCTTGCCGTTGATGGTGAAGCTCACCGCTGCGGCGTCCCCGATGAGAAATCGGATTTCTTTCTGGCCTTCGACGCGTAGCTCCTGGCCCTGTTCGAACAATTGATAGACCTTCCGCTCGCCGTCAGCGTCCGCTTCGATCCACACCTCGGCGCTCGCGTGAACCTCCACGATCAGCGGTGCAGTCGTCGCGACAGCCGAATCGCCCTCGTGCGGTTCCGCAGGCGCAGCGGGTGGCGTTGCTCCTGTCGTGGCAGTGGCACCTGATTCGGCCGGTTGATTCGCCGGTGCCGGTTCCGGCGTCGGCGTCGGCGTCTCAGCCGGTGACGGCACCGTTGTCGGTGGTGCGCTGACGGGTGCCGGCGGTGGCAGGGCCGCGGCGATGTCGTGGCTGGTGCGCGTCATGTTCCGCCACAGCGCCACGGCGCCGACAACCATCGCCACGATCACAACGTATTGCCACAGCGGGGTACGGGTGACCTCATTCGGATCAGGCGGTGGTAAGGAAGGAGGGGGAGGCGCCGGCTGGGGGGCAAACTCCGGCGAGTATGCGGTCAAGACCTCGGACGGATTCACGCCCACGGCGCGCGCGACCGCCGTTAAGTACCCGCGGATAAAGACGCCGCCCGGGATCCTCGAGAAGTCGTCGCGCTCGATCGCCTCCAGAATCCAGAGCTGGATTTTCGTGTCTGCCGCGACCTGATCGACCGTCTTGCCGGCGTCAAGTCTCGCGCGCCGGAGGCGTTCTCCTACCGACATATCCGCCTTCTGGACTCACGTTATGCAAATTCCCTGCAGTGCCCGCCTGTAACGATCAGGCAGCTCATCACACTTCCTGTGTGAAGGCGACGAAGAGTTTCGCCCAGCGATCCAAAAGTCCCGGATTGCGAATCCTGAATCCCGAATCCCGGCCACGCCGGAAATCGGAGGTTAGTCATGGCGCGCATCGACGAAATTGCCCCCGACCTGTTCCGCATCTCCATCTACGTTCCTCAGATTGACCTCCAGTTCAATCACTTCCTGGTTCGCGACGAGGAGCCCCTCCTCTTCCATACCGGCATGCGCCGAATGTTCCCGGATGTACGGGATGCGGTTGCACGTGTCCTCGATCCGGCGACGATTCGCTGGATCAGGCGGAGCCATTTCGAGGTGGATGAATGTGGCGCTCTCAACGATTGGCTGGCGATTGCGCCGCGGGCGCAGGCGGCCTGCAGCCAGGTCGGTGTCGTCGTAAACCTCGAGGATTTTGCCGCTCGTCACTGGCCAATCTGATCGACTACTGGATCGGCGATTTGGATCAGGTGAGCGCTGAGCGGATTGAAGCCCACGTATTCGAATGCCGCGAATGCGCGGATCGCCTCGCCGAGATTGCGACCCTTGGGGCGGCCGTGAAAGAAACGGTGTCTGGCGCGCGTATTCACAGCATCGTGACGGATGGAATCCTCAACAAGTTTGCGCGCGATGTACTGAGGATGCGGACATTCTCGGCCGAACCGGGAACGTTCATTCC
>DASTZI010000180.1:0-12089 GCA_035764385.1 Vicinamibacterales bacterium | reverse complement strand
GAGCCCGGAACCGTAGCCGTCGAGGGTGACGATCAGCGCGTCGGAGAAGCCGCTCGTATAGTAGGCGTTCGCCGCATGACTGAGATGATGGTCCACCCGCTTGAGTTTTGCGCCAAGCCCCAGCTCGACGAGCGATGATTCGAGCTCGTCATGCCACTGCTTGTGAAACGCCGTTGCGGTGCGTCCCCACTCTTCCGAGCCGCGTTTGGCGACGTTGCGCGAGATGACGCTGTCACTGGCGAGCAGGCGATACGCGATCGTTTTCGCGAGCCCCTTGTCCATACGCTCGTTGGGCTCGCGCAGACCGGGAATCGATCCCGTTCGCGCGGGCACGCGTGAGGCCGCCTCACGCAGCAGTTCGGCGGTACGCGTGTTCGGCGCGTCTTCGAGAAACTCGCGCTCATTCGACAGATTCCGCTGAAAGAGACGGGTCTCCTCCTCCCACGGCAGAAATGGATAGGTGACGCAGTCGATCTCGTCGATAGTCGTGCCAGTCCTCTGCAGCGCATCGTCGAGCGCCCGCCACGGAAAGCCGTCCTGCAATTTCACGCGCGTGAACCGTTCCTCGGCCGCCGCGTAGAGCATTCGGCCGTCTTCCATCAGCGAAACGGTCGAATCTTTGTCGAGCGGCGACATCCCGAGCACTTTCATGCGGCAGCACCTCCAGCAACGTGCAACTGTCGAAACTCATCGAGCGTGGCGGGCACGCCAGCGATCTCTCCGAAGAAGAACTCACAGTACGCGGCGATGCGGTCGAGAAACGCCCGCAGGTCAGCCGCGGTGCGTACGTAGGCCGTGTGGCCAGGTTCGACCGACGGGCTGTGCAGCGTGAGGGCAAACGTGCGTACGCCGTCTGCGATCAGGGCCTGGGTCACCGCCTGCATCTCGGCGAGCGTGCTTGTCTCCGGTGACAGCATGATCTTGTTGAGTGCTCCCGATCGCGACAGGATGCCCGGCAGCCGCACCGCGCGCCACGTCTTCGTGTCGACCAGGCGATGTAACGGACGTCCGTAACGGCGCAGGAAGCCTGCGAAGCCGAGGGTGCACGGCACTTCGAGCAGCGCCCCATTGCTGCCAAACCAGAACGGTCGCGGATCGAAGCGGTCGAAATTCGGACCCCGTTGATCGCTGTAATCCATGTATGGATTCACGCTGACGTCGATGGCGTAGTCGAGTTGCTCGAGCACGCGCACCGTGGATGGACCGAAGCCATAGCGGCCCGCCTTATAAATCCGTGGACGGACGCCGATGTGCTCCTCCACGGCGTCCGTGAGCGTCGTCAGCTTCGCGCGCTCCAGCTCATGACCGAGGTTCGACGCAAAGCTGTTGGCGGTTGTCACCGCCTCGTCGTACGGAGGATTCACCCACGGGTGCAGATGCGAACCCACGGCGCAGCGGCGCGATTCGTATAAGTCGCGAATCACCGGCGCAGAGGTCGGACTCGTGGCGACCGGGTAATCGATAACGTAGGTAGGCCTCAGCTCGAAGCCGTCGAGAAGAGTCTGCAGAAGGGGAAGTTGGCGGATCGCCGTGACGCTGGTGTTCTCCCGCGCAAACGGGCGACTCCAATCGAACTCCTCCTCGGTATCGACGACGACAAAGAGCATTGGCGGCGCGTTGGCCGGAACGCTGACCGCTTGAGCGGCGAGCGCCGGGTGGCCGGGAGAGAAGCCGGAGTCGTGCATGGGATTGCCCAACGGGAGCGGAAAGTGAGCAAACCGAGGTCCGTGCGCCTCAGGCTGCGCGATTATGTAAGTCTAATAAATACAGTTACTTACATGGCGCACAGTACAGCCGCCGAATCTGGAATCTTTGAATTGGATGACAAAAGTCTGACATGCAAAGAGATTACGGACGCGCGTTACGCAGAGGAAGACTTCCAGTCAGTTTGCGGATTTGATCGCTTACGGGATGTTCCTGACGATTGCGGGGCCAAATGCTTCCGTGACCCACAACGGCAGGCGCTGCCAAACCGCGATAGCCGCGGCGAACTTTGCGTTTGTTGGTCCGTGGTCAGGGACCGCGGATTTCGTGAGAAGCAGATATTCCCAGTGAAGCGGTGTCTCTGTGGCGCCCCATTGCAGCTTGAATTGATGCGTGCCCGCGCCGCGCGTGGAGCGTCCGAAATCGAAGGTGCCGACACCCAGCTGGGACGCGTGCTCGAGCATGGTCCAGTACAACAGCATGTTCGGGCAGTGTTGGCGGTGCTCACGCAGCGACGACGCCCACGGGACGATGACGGTGTCTTTGAACCGCAGTGCGATCGCCGCAGCGACGGGTACGCGCCCGAGCCGGACGATGTACACCTGGAACTCTTTTGAAAACAGCCGCGCCGTTTCGGTAAACAGGGTCTTCCGATACACGGGAGTACCGAGATCCCGCATGTTTCTGGAAAAGACACTGTAAAAGTCTGCAATCAACTCCGAATGACCTGTTTCCGCGGTGAGGCCGTCTTTTTGCGCCTTCCGCACCTGGTTGCGCACCTTGCGGTCAACAGCTGACCAGAGAGCCTCGGGAGTTGAGGGCAGCGTGCGGGTCAATTTGAGTTTGTGAGCGCGGCACGGCAGGCTGTCGAACTGCCGGCTTGTGTTGCGCAACTCGACGTGCGACGCACCAAAGCCGTGCGCCAGATCCCGAGCCGCTGCCATCAGCGCATCAGCGGCCCCGGCATCGGATGCCAGCACCCCGCCGTAATTCAGAAACGGGACGGATACGAGAAAGCGCCCAAAGAGACGCGATCGGAAATGAACGAGCGGAAGGAGGCCCACGACAGCACCATCGCGGCGCGCTACCAGATACGTGCTCTGATGGCCGAACACACGATTGAACAGATCACGCCAACGCCAGAGATGATCGATGGTTCCTTCAGGATGGCTTTCGACGTACTGGTCCCATTCTTCCGCGTCAATCCGATCCGATACGGTGAGGTGGGCTTCTCGAGCCGCCGGACGTGATGCAGCCAACATCGACGGGCTCAGAAGGAGTAGGGCAGCGGCAGCGCGTAGCGGCTGTTTTCAGCCAGCTCGAGTCGCGCTTCGGCGACAAGCTTCTGCACAGTGTCGAAGCGGAAGTCACTCAGGAGACGACGCAGCCGTGCTTCGGTGGATTCGAGGTTGCGGTAATGGCGGAACCGGCCGAGGCGACCCGCGTGCAGACGCGGCTGAAGCGGATCGATCTCCCACGGATGCAGGTAGAAGACCGCGGCCCGGCGCTCGTCTTCGTTCACCCGGTTCACGCCCCAATGGGTCCACCAGTAAGGAAGAATTCGAAAATACCCACCGCCGGCAATCGGAAAGTTCAATGGCCCCAATCGAGTCGTCGACGCCGGCACTTCAATGATCGAGCTGCCGGCCCGATCGACCCGATAGGGTATCCGAGCAGAAACAGGGATGCCATACCGGTCGTGGCGAATGGGAAAGATGCTCGAATCGTACGCGTATCCCTCTTCGATGAGGATATCGAGCGCCCACAGCGAGCGAGGCGTAATCGAATAGCTGGGCGCACGATATCCGACCACCCGTCGCCCTGACGCATCTTCGAGAATCGCCTTCGCGCGGCGCACATCGTCGCGAAACGCAGCGTGGGTCTGGTCGTAGACGAGCCGATGCGCGTAGCCGTGCGACGCAACCTCATGGCCCCGGCTGGCGATTGTCTTGACGAGCTCCCGATGGCGCTCGCCGACCCACCCGAGAACGAAGAAGGTGCTGTGGACTTCGAATTCGTCGAACAGATCGAGCAGCCGCTCCGTGTTCCGGACCACCCGGCTCTCCATCGTGTCCCACTGCGACCGCGGCACGATTCCGTCGAAGACACTGACGTGGAAGTAGTCCTCGACGTCGATGCTCATCGCATTGACGATCACGTCAGGCTCCCTTTCGCAGCAAGACGGTCTTGACGGTGTCGAGGATGATGAACGCGTCGAGCGGGAGCGACAGGTTCTTGATGTAGAACAGGTCGTACTGCAGTTTCTGCAGCGCGTCCTCGACGCTGGCGCCGTAGGTGTAGCGCACCTGTGCCCAACCGGTGAGTCCCGGCCGCAGAATATGCCGCTGACGATAGAAGGGGATCTGTCGCGTCAGTTCGGCGACAAACTCGGGTCGTTCCGGACGCGGGCCGACGAGACTCATGTCACCCTTGAGGACATTCCACAGCTGCGGCAGTTCGTCGAGGCGGCTGCGTCGCAGGAACCGGCCGACCGACGTCACACGAACGTCGCCCTCCTTTGCCGCCCACACGGGGCCCGTTCCCTTTTCGGCGTCGGCCGACATCGATCGGAACTTATGCAGCGTGAATATGCGGCCGAATTGGCCGACCCGCTGCTGGTGGTACAACACCGCGCCTGGCGATGTCAGCCGGATAAGGGCCGCGATCACCAACATGATCGGCGCCGCAATGACGAGACCGACGGCTGCAGCCATGATGTCGATGACGCGCTTGGCCGCAGACAGCACCCGACTTTTTCTGAAACCCGGCGAAAAGATCAACCAGCTGGGACGGAGATTTTCGACCGCGATTTTTCCCGTGTACTCCTCATAAACAGACGCGAGGTAGTCGAACGACACGCCGTCCAATTTCATTTCCAGCAGCTTCTCCATTGGGAGCATGCCGCGAGCTTCGGCGAGGCTGACGACGACGCGATCCACATTGCGAGCACGGACGATGGACGGAATGTCCTCGACGGCGCCGATGACACCCGGATTGATCACCGGCATGCCGACGCGCAACGGGTCCATGTCGACGAAGCCGACAATCTCGACGCCGAGCTCGTGGCGCAGCTCGAACATCTCGCGCGCCAACGCCACTGCCGCTGGATTGGTGCCGACCAGTAGGAGGCGCTCACGAGGCGCGAGGTGGCCGCTCGTCCACTCGAAGGCAATCCTCCAGCCGATGACGAACGCAATCACCAACAGAGCCGCGATCAGAAATACGCCGCGTCCGATGATGAGTGCGGGAAACCAGAAATAAATGGCGGCGAGGATGAACGACGCCGGCGCGAGCGCCTGCAGCAGACGGGTGAAGAGTTCCCGGCGATCGCTGAGGAGCCGGAGATCGTACATGTCGGTGTAATAGAGGCACGTCTGCGTGACGAGCGCAATCAGCAGCGCCTTGCCGATTCCGTTTTCGTTGCGGGCGATCTCCCACGCAAACTCGCCGAGTCGCACGTACGCCGCGATCGCAACCGCCGCGATGATCAAGGCGGTCTCGAGAACGATCAACGTCAGCGACCGCGCGCTCAGGCGCTGCATCAGCACGCGCATCATTGCTGCTTCACTGCGCTACCGGGGCCGAATAGTAGTTGTAGTAGTCGTAGTAGCCCGTCGACGGCAGCTGGCCGGTGACTCGATTCAGGACGACGCCGAGCGTCCGCTCGCGCCCGACGGCCTGCACCGCGCGGTCGACGAGGTCCCATGGTGTTTCGCCTGCCTTGACGACGATCAGGGCGCCGTCGGTCATGGCGGAGACCAGGCTTGCGTCGGTCAGCAGCGCGAGAGGCGGCGTATCGAGAATGATCCAATCGAACGTCGCCCGGGCTTCCTGGACGAGCTGGCGCATGCGATCCGAGGTGAGTGCCGCAATCGGGTCGGATGTGGGACGCCCGCCCGTCAAGACGCCAAGGCCCGACGAGACCAGCCGCACACGAATTTTCTGGTTCTGCTCCGCGGTGAGCGACTCTGCCAGCCCGGGATACGGCGGAATTCCGAATACGGCATGAACCGATGGACGTCGGAAATCCGCGTCTACGAGCAGGACCTCCTTCTTGTACGACTCGCTGAGCGTCATCGCGACGTTTGATGCGGTCAACGTCTTACCTTCGCCGACCGCGGCGCTCGTGACCATGACAACCTTGATTCCAGACACAGCCTGGGCGTGATGGAGGCTCGCGGCCAGACGTCGGTACTGCTCGCGCGACTGCGGTGACACCGCGGTGTCAAGGACGATCTTTCCTTTGTACCTAAGGTCTACGTGCTCGAACAGCCGCGACGGAGACTGCCTGGCCGCCGTCGTCGGCGCGGCAGTTGAACGCGCAGGCGCGGAAGCCTCCGCTCGTACTGAGGTGGAGGGTGCAGAGATCGGCCTGAGTTCGTGCTTTCCGACAGGGTCGTCTTCCGGCGCAGAGACTGTCGGTGGCGTTGCGATGGCTTCGGCCTGCAGCTGCGAGAGCACGTCCTCTTCGATGGTCGCCGTTGCAGCCCAGGCTGGGGCGACCTCCGGTTGAGAGGCAGTGTCTTTCTGCTCTTCCGCCTTCCGGCGCATTGCATCGTACACGCGCGTCATGCGACTCCCTTTCGGCCTGGAAACGCGAAACGCCGCGTCTTGCCGGCGAACGACGCAAGCAGGCCTTTACCGTGTGGCTCTCTGTTGTCGGTAGCAGTGGTGCTGGGCGCGGCGACAGGCGTGCCGGCAGCGGTGGTCGTGCCGTTTGCCGGCGTCGCCGGTTCGGTTCCAAGCAGCAGCGTGTTGTCCTGATTCGACATACCCGATCCGTTGCCAGAGTCGATGCGGAAGTCCTGGACGATCTCGGTCACCATCTGCGACGTCACAGGCGACTGCTGTCGAGCAAATGCCGCCAGGAGCGCGTTATCGGCCAGGACGTTGATGGTCCGTGGAATCCCCGCAGCCGTCTGATGCAGCAGCGTGGCCGCCTCGCGCGTGAAGATCCGCGAGGTGACGCCGCCCGCCGCTCGAATGCGGCCGGCGAGGTAGACCAGCGTTTCGTGGAGCGTGAGCGGGCGGAGCTCGCATCGCAGCGCGATGCGCTGCTTCAACTGACGAAGCGATGCGTCGTCCAGCTTCGAGCCGAGTTCCGGCTGACCGGCAATGACGAGTGTCAGCAGCTTCTCGTCATTCGTTTCGATATTGGCAAGCAGTCGAATTTCTTCGAGGAGCTCGGTCGAGAGGCTCTGTGCTTCGTCGACGATCAGCACCGTTGCTTCGCGCGTTTCGTAGCGTTTCTGGAGAAGCGCCTCCATTTCGAGCAGCAGCGCCGTCTTCGACCGCCGGGCCTCGTCGCTCAATTCAAATCGCGCGGCGAGCATCTCGACGAATTCGTTTCGGGTCAGCGCAGGGTTGTGGAGATGCACGCAATGCACCCGCGAGGTCGCCTGTTCGACCGCGGCCCGGATCACGGTTGTCTTCCCTGAGCCCGCCTCGCCGAGAAGCAGCGTGACGCCCTTGCGGCTGGCGATCGCATATTCGAGATTACTGAGCGCCTCACGATGCCCATCGGTCATCACGAGGAACCTTGGGTTCGGAGTGAGGTCGAACGGACGCTCACGGAGACCGAAAAACTGTTCGTACATCGTCACTCAGCGGATAAAGGTGTAAGCGACGATGGCCAGGCACGCCGCAACCGTGGTTCCGAAGCCCAGCGCGAGGCAGATCCGTCGCCGCAGCGCCCACTTCTGCTCGGCGGCCGTCCGCATGAGCGGAATGACGGCGAGCACCGGCAGCGACAGGACACGGGCCACTTCCTCGTCGGTCGCGAACGTCCTGTTGCGGTATTCGAGCAAGCCGACGAGCAGCAGGCTGATCGCGAGGCCGGCCGCCATCCCGATCATGTTCAGCCGGATGCGATTCGGACTGAACGGCTTTTCAGCAATCCTGGCCGGATCGAGCAGCTTGAACTGCTCGCCGATCTGCCGTCGCTCGAGGTTCGCCGCGATCTTCGATTCCTCCTTCTTCGTAAGAAGGCTCTTGTACAGCTCCTGCAGCGTCTCGTAGTCGCGGTTCATTTCCGTCATTTCCGACTCGCGCGCCGGTGCTGCCTCGACGCGCGCCTGGTACGCCTTCATCTGGTCGCGCACGCGCTGCTCGTCGGTCTGCTTCTTCGCCATCTGTCGGTCGAGCATTTCGAGCTCTGCGTGCAGATCATCGATGCGCTTGCGACGTGTGAGCTCCCGCGGTGATGGCGTGTCCTCAGCCGTCCCGCCGTCATCGGCAATCTTCTGTTCGAGGTCGCGAATGGCGCGCGACAGCCGCTGCACATCCGGATGATCCGGTTTCAGCCGCAGCTGCATCGCCTGCAGGGAGTCTTTGAGCTTTGCCAGTTGCTGCGGCGGAGTGAGTACGCCCGACGCAGGCGGAGCAGACGGTTCCTCGGGCTGCTGCTCGAGGTCCGCCAGTTGCCGCTCGAGCAGCAGGTGGCGCTCACGGTCGCGATCGAGAGAATCCGCGATCGCCGCCGACTGCGATTCCCCGCTCTTCAGTACCTGAAGGTTCGATTCGAGCTGCGACGGCAGTTGTCCGGCGTACGCTCGGCGATAGCTTTCGACCTTCTTCTCCTGCTCCATCAGCCGCCGGCGCGCGTCCTCGAGCTGCGCCTCGAGAAATTGATTCGTGTCTTCGGCCAGTACTTCGCGGTCGCGCAGGTTCTCCTCGATGAACAGCGATGCGAGCCGTTCTGTCACTCGCATCACCATGCGCGGGTTGTCGCCGATGTAGCTGATGCGGAACGAGTCGCCCCGAAGCACCTGCACGCCGATGTCACGGCGCATCTGCTCGATCACATCCTCCATGATTCCGGTCTGGCGCTCTTTTGCGTACAGATCGAGATCTTTCACGATCCGTTCGAGACGCGTGCGGCTCAGGATCTGCTGGACGAGGGACTGGAGTCGATCTTCGATGCGCGTGGTGACGGTCGAGCGAACGTAACTTTCCGGCACGCGCTGCGGCACGACGAGAATGACCGTCTCGGAACGATACTGATCAGGGAGATGGCGGACCCACACCGCAGTACCGGCGGCGATAATGGCGAACGGCAACAATAAGACCCAGATTCTCGACTTGAGAACCTGCAGCACATCTTCCGGTTTATAGACCTTACCGGGTAGCATTCCCTCTCCTTCCGCGCTCGATGATCGGCACCCAGGCCTTCACTGACACGAGAACGATGTGACGGCCAAGGTCGGGGGTATACGCGGTCCAGAACGCATTCGGGTTGTCGATCGAGTAGAACAAATAGGCGTATTGAACGCCGACGGCAGTATGTCGGGTGAGGGCGATCGTCAGGGTCGTGTCGGCGACGCCAGTGACGAACCGGTTTGATGGACGTAATTCCGTGTTGCGGCCGACATCGCCATAGGTGGCGCCGGCCGTCGAGCGGAGTCCAACACGCCGCGACATGAGTCCGCCGACGCCGACGCTGAGACTGTCGTAGAAATACGGAATGCGCAACGACTCGAAAAACGCGACGTTGCGGTTGTACGACACGACGGCATTCCACGTTCGACTGATTTCACGGTTCAGCCACGCGGCGCCCGTGACGCCGTATTGAGTGCCCTGGCGGTCGAGGGGCAACTGGACGTTCGAATCGAGGGCGGAAAATCCGCTTGAAAACCCGACCTGAGTTCTGCGCGTCAAGGAGAGACTTCGATTGAAGTCCAGTCCTGCGTCTAATCCTCGTGAGCGGAAGGCAGTCGGCTGCCCACCGAACCGCACGTTCGTGTAGCTATAACCAACGTGCCAGCCCAGACTGCGGGTGAGCCCGTGCGTATAGCGAAGTCCGGCCGCATGCTGCTCGAAATTGCCGGTCAGCCCCGTGAAATTCGCGACATCGTAGGTGTAGTTTGCAGAAACCGTCGATCGCCGAGACAGCTGTTTAGCGACAGACCCCCCGGTTGAGTAGGTCCAGTACGACCCATTGAGAACTGCAACCTCACGTATCGGTGAGACGACCTGTCCGAACGCCGGGTCCGTCAGAGCGGCTGAATAAATGGTGTTGCCCCACGGTTGATACGAGGCCCTACCGTATCCGGTCACCGTCGTGCCGCGACCGAGGCGCATCGTCAGCTCCGAGGACGCCAGGTGGCTCGAAATCATCGCGAACCGTGAATAGTCGCGTGCCGCAGATTGGAACCCGGCGGTGAAATCAAGACGATCGGTGTGATTCAAATAGGAAATGCCGCCGGCAAACAAGCTGAAGACCGATTCGGATTTGAAAAATCCAGCGTTTCCAACGCTGCCGTCGATCGGGTGCGAGTCCACCAGCAGACCAGTTTCGTACCCGGTGCCCATCTGACCAGTCACTGACAGGACTTCCGCCGCGTTCCGTTCATCGGGACCAAACAGGCCTCGATAGGCGCGCCCCGGACGCGTGTCCTGTGCCGCGGCAGGAACGCACGTCAGCAGAAGGGCGGACGCCGCCGCGAGAAAACGCCGAGCAGTCGTTGTGAATCTATGGGACAACGATCGTGTCCCCTGGTTTCAGTTCGATGTTCTGTTGGAGATTCTTGCCTTCACTGACTTGCTTGTAGTTGAACCTGCGGCTGACTGTGCGGCCATTTTCGGTCCGCATGACAACGATTCGGTCCTCTTTCGCGTACTCCAGCACGCCGCCCGCGGTGGCAATCATCTGCAGCACCGTCGTCGGACCCGAGAGGGGATAGGGGCCGGGCTTTGCGACCTCTCCGGTGATGAACACCTTGCGGCTGTTGATCGCCTTGACGACGATCGTGACCGCAGGATCCTCGACGTACCTGTTCGCGGCCTTCGTCAGGTTGCTGCGCAGTTCCTCCGGCGTCAGGCCGGACGCCTGAATCTCGTTGAGCAGTGGCAGCGAAATCTTTCCATCGGGGCGGACCGCCACTTCGCTGGAGAGATCCTGTTCGCGCCAGAAAATGACCATGAGGACGTCGTCAGGACCGATGACGTAATCGGTTGGCGTCACCACGCCTGCGGGCACCACGGGTGTCGCGGCACGAGGCGGGGCAGCAATTGCTGTTGGAGACGCAGGTGTCGCCGTCGGGGCCGCAGGGTTCACCGTCGCGGACGCAGGGGCGGCCGGAGCCGGTTGTTTACCCGCGGCGGGTGGCGCTGGTTGTTGTGCAAACGACGGCGCACTCCAGAGCATCCACACAGCGATTCCGGTGATCAGCGTTCTATTCATCCCCCACCCCTCCCTGATTACCGATATTCCTTGAACGGGACTTGGCAGTCGTGCTTCCGGAGGAAATTGAGGAAGCGCTTGTAATCGCCCTGCTCCATGTTGAACAGACGCGCGACGATCTTGTAGTTCCCCCGGGCTTCCTGCAGACCCTTCCGGACCACGTCTCTGACATTCGACCGCGTGATCTCACGCTGCATGTACAGCGGATACACGACACTCCAGAACGACTGACGTTCTTCAATCAGCCGCTGATACAAATCGTCGGCGATCGTCCGGCGACGCTCCTGTTTCGGCCGCATCGTGCCGGCGCGGCGCGCCTTGATTTCCGACGGCAGATCCTCGGGTTGAATCGCCTCGCTGCCGCTGTTGACCGCGATGCGCTCGATGACGTTCTGCAGCTCGCGCACATTGCCCGGCCACGAATAGGCGACCAGCATCGACATCGCATCGCCAGCGACCTCGCGCGGCGCGTCGCCGTTGCGGCAGAAGGCCCGTAGAAAATGCGTGATGAGACCGGGAATGTCCTGCTTCCTCTCACGCAGCGGCGGAACGGACAGATGAATGACGTTGAGGCGATAAAACAGATCCTCGCGGAAGAGCCCCTGTCCAATCATGTCGCGCAGGTTCCGGTTCGTCGCCGCGACCACGCGGACGTTCACGCGCCTGGTGACATGATCGGCGCCGACCTTCTGCAACTCACCGGTCTCGAGAAACCGCAGCAGAAGGCCCTGCATCCGCAGCGTCATCTCTCCGATTTCGTCCAGGAACACGGTTCCCGAGTCGGCCATCTCTAGCTTTCCGAGCTTGTCGCGGTACGCCCCGGTGAAGCTGCCGCGCACATGTCCGAACAACTCGGATTCGAGCAGCGTCTCGGGCAGCCCCGCGCAGTTGACGGCCACGAATGCTTTGTCCGCGCGCGAACTCTCGTTGTGGATCGCCTGCGCGACCAGCTCCTTGCCGGAACCGCTTTCGCCGGTAATGAGGACCTTCGCGTCGGAACGCGCAACTCGCCCAATCTCGGACTTGAGATCAATCATTGCCGGGCTGTCCCCGACGAGCAGGTTACGTCGCGTGTCTCTCATTGGTTGTTTTCCTCACAAAAGCACACGGATGTTCACCCTCCACAAACGTTCTTACGAAATCGACACGAACCCTCAATGACAAAAGCGGAAATTCGGTTCGGCAGATTTGCGGGAGGCATGTG
>DASTZI010000179.1:0-11239 GCA_035764385.1 Vicinamibacterales bacterium | reverse complement strand
GGGAAACCCCCGTTACAGTTAGTCGGCCCCAGCGGACGACGGGGATAGGACTGTTTCGACGCCTTTTTTGACGGAAAGAAACCGCATGCCGCCTCGCAACCTCGTAGAGCTTTTCCTCGGCTTTCTCGCGATCGGCACACGCTCGTTCGGCGGTGTTCTGCCGTGGGCGTACCGCGTCATGGTGGAGGAGCGGGGCTGGCTCACACCCGAGGATTTCACCGAGACGATTGGCCTGTGCCAGTTCCTTCCTGGGCCGAACATCGGCAACGCCTCGGTGGTGCTTGGCAAACGCTGGTTTGGCATCCGCGGCTCGATCGTCGCTGCGCTCGGCCTTTACACGCTGCCCCTTCTCTGGGTGCTGACGTTCGCGATGCTCTACTCCAAATACGCTGCCCATTCGACGGTGAGGGCGATGGTCACCGGCGTTGGCGCAGCGGGCGCTGGTCTCTTCATCGCCACGGCATTCAAGTTGGCAAGGCCGCTGGCGAAGAGACCGGCGACGCTTGTCTTCGTCGCGGGAACGTTTCTCGCCGTAGGGGTAGGGCGCGTTTCTCTTCTGTTCGTGATGCCGGCTGCACTTCTCCTCGCGTACACAGCCGCGCGTCGAGCGCTCCTGTGATCCTCCTGGAGCTGGCTCTTTACTTCGGCCTGCTGTCGTGTATTGCGTTCGGCGGGCTGCCCTCGGTCGTACCGGAGATGCAGCGGTTTGTCGTCGACGTCAAAGGTTGGGCGAGCGCCGAGGATTTCATCCGTCTCTTCGCGATCGCTCAGGCTGCGCCCGGGCCGAACATCCTCTTTGCGAGCCTTGTCGGCTGGAAGGTCGCCGGCCTGGCGGGCGCGCTCGTCGCGCTCGCATCGATCTGTGCACCGGCAGCGGTGATCTCGTGGTGGGTCTCGACCCTGTGGGACAGATATCGGCAAGCGCCCTGGCGTATCGCGCTCCAGCGCGCGATCGCGCCGCTCGTCGTCGGTCTCATTCTGTCCGGCGGCTATGTGCTTGCCACGCCCTCACCGGTGCCTGACTGGCGGCTGTGGGTCATCGCCGGCGCGACTGCGACGACGATGCTGGCAACGAAGGTCAACCCGCTTTGGTTGCTCGCCGGCGGCGGCGTGGCCGGCGTCCTGTTGCTGTCGTAAGCATATAATCCAGCCGCCTTTGTTCCTGATCGCGTTGGCGGCTCTCGTCGGATCGATAAGGAGATTCGTGTGACTATCCGAGTTGGCCGCGCGGTCCTTATCCTGCTCCTGCTGCCAGCAGTCACGTCTGCACAGTCGATCGCGCCGATTTCCGCTAACGACAATCGACGGCCTGCAGGGATACTCGCGAGCAATGTTCTGACGCTGAACCTGGTGGCCGAGCGCGGCCAGTGGCAACCAGAGGGACCGAATGGGCGGACGCTGTCGGTCTATGCGTTTCGCGAGGAAGGTGGATCCCTGCTGATCCCCGGGCCCCTGATGCGTGTGCGAACGGGCACGGAGATACACGTCTCGATCCGCAATGCGATCTCGAATACGCCGCTCCACGTGTTTGGCCTGCAGGATCGGCCGGCCATACGAGCAGCGGCGGTGATGGTGCCTCCGGGAGAAACGCGTGACATGGTGTTTCGCGCCGGGGCGCCTGGTACGTATCACTATTGGGCCGCAGCCAGCGGCCACGCATTCGCCGAACGTACCGACGTCGACAGTCAACTGAGTGGCGCGCTCGTCGTGGATCCCCCGGGTGTCCAACCCGACGACCGCATCATGGTCATTGGGCTGTGGGTCAAACCGGGAACAATCGGCAATGCGGGTAACAACATCGGCACGATCAACGGCACCTCGTGGCCGGCCACCGACGTGTTGGAGTATCGCGTGGGTGAGAATGTCCGCTGGCGAATCATCAATCTTTCCTCGGACAACCATGCGATGCATCTTCACGGCATGTTTTTCGATGTCGTGAGTACCAGCGATGGCCTGACATCGCAGCCGCTTTCGAGTCGACCGTTGACCGAAGTGACGCATGCGATGCCGCCGGGAAGCACGTTCGACATGAACTGGCGACCTGAACGCGCAGGTAACTGGCTGTTCCACTGCCATATGACCGTGCACATGATGGGCGACCCAGCCGCCCACAACATGGCCGAGCACATGGACGAGCCTTCCGGAGGAATGGCAGGAATCGTTGTCGGTATTCGCGTCACAGGAACATCCGTCGCCAAAACGGCCGCATCATCCGCCACCCCTCGTCGATTTACGTTGCACTTACGCGAGGAGCCGAATCGATACGGCACGAAGCCCGGGTATCGCGTTGATGTGGAAGGTATTGAGACGTCGCGGGTGTCCGACGCGCGCGTGCCGGGGCCGCTGATCGTGCTGCAACGCGACGAACCCGTCGAAGTGAATCTTGTCAACGAGCTTCACGCCGCGACCGCCATTCATTGGCACGGCATCGAATTGGAGAGCTATTACGACGGCGTGCCGGGGTGGGGCGGGATGCCGGGCAGCACCACGCCATCGATCAAACCAGGGCAGTCGTTCATCGCGAAGTTCACGCCTTCACGCGCCGGAACGTTCATGTATCACGAGCACTCAGCGGACGACGATCAACTCGGCGGCGGCCTTTACGGGCCGCTGATTGTTCTCGAGCCCGGACAGCGGTTTGATCCGGCGACTGATCACATCTTCATTGCTGGACATGACGGACCCGAATTCGACGGGCAGCCCCGTGAGCCCGTTGTCGTGAATGGGAAGGCGGCCGTGCCGGCAGGCGTCCCCGTGAACTTCCCGCTGCGTGCCGGCGTTCCGAACCGGCTTCGGTTGATCAACATCACGCCCGGGCTCCCCGCCCTGACGTTCGTGCTCACCGACGGCTTTGACACCGTGTCATGGACGCCGGTCGGCAAAGACGGCGCCGAACTGCCGCCGGCTGCACGGGTGAGTCGTGAAGCACGACAACTTGTCGCGGTTGGCGAAACGTACGACTTTGAAATTACGCCAAAAACAGACGAACGGCTGTGGCTGAACGTGGTTCGAGGAAACGGCGAATGGATCGTTCAGACGCGGCTCGTGGTACGCCCATAGCGCGAACGATCCGAACGATCCGAACGATCTATTCCCGCAGCGCGAACGTCGCCATCACGTTGCCGGAGTTGACGATCACGTACTGCTTGCCGTCGATGGAGTAGGTAACGGGCGCGCTCATGACCGCGCCGCCGAGCGCGGCCTTCCACAGCACGGCTCCCGTACGTGCATCGAGTGCGTGGAAATACCCTTCGCGGTTGCCGGTGAAAAGCACGTCGCCCGCGGTGGTCAGGATGCCGCCGTCAGTGACGTCGTACATCTGAAACTTCCATTTCGACTGACCCGTCTTCGGATCGATCGCGATAACGGCTCCGTGCCCGACGGCGTCGGTCCAATCGTTGATTGGATACCGGCGCATCCCGGGAGCGTCGGGATTCGGCGCCGTCACCTGAAACCCGCCGCCGTTGAAACGACGTCCGGCCTGATACGGCGTGTTCTCCTTGCGATAGATCGAGCCGTAGTTCTCCCACGCCGAGACGTAGAAGAGTCCCGTTCGAGGACTGTAGGACGGTGAATACCAGTTGGTCCCACCCTGATTGCCAGGATAGGTGGATATACCAGGAGGCTGCGGCGTCAGGATCGGCCGGCCGCCTTCGTCCCAGCCGCTCATCCAGTTCACCTTCACAAAAGGTACGCCCGACAGAAACCGACCGTTCTCGCGATCGAGGACGTAGAAGTTGCCGTTGCGATTCGCAAACAGCATCGCCTTTGTCATTGACCCTTTCCACATCAGATCGGCGAGTACGGGCACCTGCACCGAGTCGTAGTCGTATGGGTCGTTCGGCGTGAACTGGTAATGCCACTTCAGCTTGCCGGTGTCGGCGTCGAGCGCGACCACGGAATCGGTATAGAGGTTGTCGCCCTTGCGCTGATCCGGGTTGTAGTCGGGGCCGGGGTTGCCGACGCCCCAATACGTCAGGTTCAAGGTCGGGTCGTACGAGCCCGTGACCCAGATGGAACCGCCGCCGTGCTCGTGCGCATCGCCTGACCATGTTTCGATCCCCGGTTCGCCTTTGCCGGGAATGGTGTAGAAGCGCCAGGCTTCGCGCCCAGTCTTGGCATCGTAGGCTGCGATGAATCCGCGGATGCCGTACTCGGCACCGCCCACACCGATAATGACTTTGTCCTTCACGACCAGCGGTGAAACGGTGATCGAGTACGCGAATTCGTCGTCAGCGACCTTTACGTTCCAGAGCGGCTTTCCGTTCTTCGCATCGATGGCGACAAGGTGCGCGTCGAGCGTGCCCATGAACAGTCGATCGCCGAGCATCGCGACGCCGCGGCTCTCGGCGCCGCAACACACCGTCTGGCGACCGGAATTCGTATAGCGGTACAGCCAGAACATGCGGCCCGTCTTCGCGTCCAGCGCGATGACATCGTTGGGGCGCTGCGTGAGGTACATGACGCCGTCGACCACGAGCGGTGATGTTTCCCAGGGTCCGAATACCTGGTTCTGCACCATCCATTTCAACTCGAGGTTTTTCACGTTCGACGTGTCGATCTGCTTGAGCAGGCTGTACCGCTGGCTCATATAGCCGCCGTTGTACGTGAGCCAGTTCTGCGGCTCGTCGGCGGCGCGAAGGATGCGGTCGGAAGTGACCTGCGCGTCGAGACGATAAGAGGCTGCGATCAGCAACAGCCCTGCGAACAGTTTTGTCAGCTTCTTCACGGCTAGCGCCCTTTCAGCGACAACAGATAGCCAATCAAATCGGCCCGCTCGTCTGCCGTCAGCGTTGTTGCGTACGAGGGCATCGATGAGGCCTGCACGACTTCGAACGACCGAAGATCCGCCTTGGTGAGCGACACCAGTCGCGACTGTTCGTCGATGAGTTGAACGGTGTAGTAGTCCTCGTTGAGTCGCCGGCCACGAATCGTGCGACCATCGCGCGTGACAGCGCGGACCGATCGATTCGCCGGGATGATCGACCCGGCCGGATCGGTCAGTGCCCGCTCCAACGACGCCGGCTTGCGCATGAGGCCAATCTCGCTGAGATCGGTGGCGGTATACGTCCCTGCGCCATTAACCCGGTGGCATGTCGCGCATCCACCTTTGCCGGAGAACAGCGTTTGGCCGCGTGCCGGATCGCCGATCTTCATCGCTGCGCCCATCGCGTCGAAGCCGGACCGGATGTAGGCGACGAGTGCGGTCACTTCATCCGTCCGCAGCACCGAGAATGACGGCATTCCGGACGCCGGTTTGCCGGCCGCCAGGAGACGTACAAGATCCGCATCAGAGACCACGGTGGGAAACTGGCCACGCCGTAGGTCGACGTTGGGGATCTGGTCGCCGTTCGGGCCGTGACACGCCACACACTGGCCGTAAAGGATGCCTCCGGCAGCCACTTGTGCGCGATCGTACTGACCGGACTGGGGAGGGGCCTGAGCGTTGAGGCGGGCCGCGAGGGCAATGACGACGGCCGCCCAGATGATCGGACGGGTTCCGTGCATGATGGTCGGGTTTTACCCGACCGGCTGGCGGATGTCTAGAGGTTTTTGGCGGACCTGAAGGTCCGCCTCTACGTTCGGGTCGGTTGCCGTATGGGGTAATGGGAGGCGACGTAATTGTCCACGAGCGCGCGAAACCCCTCGTCCAGCTCGTCGTACGTGCCGCGCAAGGTCGTGAAATGCTCGCCGTCGATGAAGACGGGGCAGTTTGGCGCTTCGCCCGTCCCCGGCAGGCTGATGCCGATGTTCGCTGCCTTGGATTCGCCGGGGCCGTTGACGACGCAGCCCATCACGGCGAGCGTCAGTGTTTCGACGCCTTCGTAGCGCGCTTTCCACTCAGGCATGCGGCTGCGGATGTAGTCCTGGGTTCGCTCGGCGAGCTCCTGGAACGTCGAACTCGTCGTGCGGCCGCAGCCTGGACACGCGGTGACGCTGGGAGAAAACGATCGAAGTCCAAGCGCCTGGAGTAGCTCGCACGCGGCATATACCTCGTCGCGGCGATCGCCGCCAGGCCGCGGCGTGAGCGAAACGCGAATCGTGTCGCCAATCCCCTCGTTCAACAGGACGCCCATTGCCGACGCCGACCACACGACGCCCTTCGTGCCCATGCCGGCTTCGGTCAGCCCGAGATGCAGCGGCTGATCGGTCTGCCGCGCGAGCTCGCGATAGATCGCAATCAAGTCGCGCGGCCGCGAAACCTTGCACGAGATGATGATCTGGTCGTTGCGCATCCCCGTCTCGAGCGCGAGCTCGGTCGACTGGAGCGCCGAAATCACCATGCACTCGTTGAGAATCTCTTCGGACGAACGGCCGAGTGCCCGGTCGGTGTTTTCCTGCATCTTCGAGACAACCAGCTCCTGATTGAGCGAGCCGCCGTTGACGCCGATGCGCACGGGCTTGTCGTGATCGATGGCGACCTTGCAGATCGTGGCGAACTGCTCGTCCCGTCGCCGTCCGGTGCCGACATTGCCCGGATTGATCCGGTACTTGTCGAGCGCGCGTGCACAATCGGGATAACGCGTCAGAAGGAGATGGCCGTTGTAATGGAAGTCACCGATCAAGGGTGCGTCGCAGCCCGCATCGAGCATGCGACGCTTGATCTCGGCCACCGCCGCCGCTGCTTCCGGGACGTTGACCGTGACACGAACCATCTCCGAGCCGGCCTCCGTCAGCTCGATGCACTGCTGCGCGGTTGCCGCGGCGTTCGCGGTATCGGTCAGCGTCATCGACTGGACGACGACCGGCGCGCCGCCCCCGACCTGGACGCGACCAACCTTCACACCGATGGTCTTGTGAATGCGAAGCGGAGAGATCACTCGAACCATGATACCGGGTCAGGCCATCTGCCAACCGTCTCGTTCGAGGACGCCGCGGATTTCATCCGCGCGGGCAACGGCGAGTTCCAGCGACTCGTAGTTTTCGGCCCGGTCCATCACGCCGTCGAAAAACCATGTAATCGTGGTCTGCGTGTCGCCGGGAAAAATCGTCGCATGCGCCGTCGCTCTACCGCGCGTCATTCGCCATAACACGGTCGGATCGCTTGGGTTCAGTGGGTTCAATGGGTTCAGATGGTGCAGGAGGTCCTGTTCAGTGGGTTCATTAGGTTCATTAGGTTCATAAGGTTCATAAGGTTCATAAGGTTCCCTAGGTTCACAACCATTGCGATCAACGGATCAACAAAAGAACTAACGAAAGCAGCGCAAGCAGCCACAACGCCAGCGGAACCTCACGTGCGCGGCCCACGCAGGCATAGAGGAGCGCTTGGAGAACGAAACCACACAGTATCCCCTGCGTAATCGAAAACGTCAGCGGAATTAGTACGAGCGTCGCGAATGATGGCAACGCGTCCTCGATTGCCGCGAAATTGATGTGTCCGACCATCTGAAACATCGCGACCCCCACGAGGACAAGTACCGGAGCGGTCGCATACGTGGGCACGGATGCGGCGAGCGGTGCGACGAAGAAACAAGGGAGGAAGCAGAGCGCCGTGACGACGGACGCGCGGCCCGTCCGACCGCCCATTCGGATCCCTGCGACGCTCTCGACATAGGCCGTGCCGGACGACGTGCCGGCGAGTCCTGCCACCAGCGTCGCAAAGGCGTCGACGATCAGGCCACGCCGCAGGTTGAGCGGTCGGCCATCCGGCTCGGTCAGTCCAGCGGCCGTCGCGACACCGATGAACGTCGAGAGCGAATCGAACAGGTCCGTGAACAAGATCGAAACGATCGCCGGCAGCAGGCTCAGTTGCAACGCACCGAACACATCCAGCTTCATCGCCACCGAGGAAAAATCGGGCAGGCTGACGATCTCTTCCGGCGGCCTCGTGTATCCGAATGCCCATGAGAGGAGCGTCACGGCGAAAATCGACGTGAGAAAGGCGAGTGGGTTCTCGCGCCGCATCAGCACCACTGCGGCGACGAGGCCGACGACCAGAAACGCAGACCTGTGGTCGATCGTGCCCAGCCTCACGATCGTCGCCGCATCAGCCTCAATCAGTCCCGCATTGCGCAGGCCGATGAATGTGAGGAGGAGGCCGATTCCGGCTGCGGTCGCCAGCCGCAGGTTTCGTGGAATGGCTGTCGCGATCCGTTCGCGCAGCGGCGTCGTCGAGATCAGCAGAAAGAGGACGCCGGCCCAGAAGACCATACCGAGCGCCGTCTGCCACGGCACCTTGTCCTGCAGGACGATCGTGTAAGCGAAAAAGGCGTTGAGGCCCATGCCGGGCGCGACCGCGAAGGGAAGCCGCGCATAGAGGCCCATCAGCAGCGTCATGCTGAAGGCGACCAGCACCGTCGCGCTCAACACACCCGCGAAGGGCATTCCGGTTCCGCTGCTGGACAGGATGGCGGGGTTGACGATCACGATGTACGACATTGTGACGAACGTCGTCACGCCGCCGACGACGTCCGGGTTCAGTCGGTTCAGTGGGTCTTGTTCAGTGGGTTCAGGTGGTGCGGTGGGAACGTTGTGAATCACGCGGCGCCTAGTTGAACCCGTACGAACCTATTGAACAGGAGCCCTTGAACCCAATGAACCCTTTGAACCCAATGAACCCTTTGAACCCAATGAACCCAAGATCACACGCGGTATCGCCCCAGCCGCGCGGTGAGGATGGCCTTCAGGTCGGCTTCCGAGCGCGTGCCGGTCAGATCGAGATCCGATTCGCTGAGCGCGTCGATCAACGCGCGAATCACGTGCGCGCGGCTGATGGCGACGCCGCTCGCCGCACGGATGTCGGCGCCGAGACGATCGAGGAACACAATCTGCCGGTCGAAGAGCACGACGGTGACCTTCGTCCAGTGCTCGGTGTGCGAAGGGCGCCGCCCGCGCTTCTTGGGTTTGTCCGTGTTGCCGGCTTCGTGGGGAATGAAGATCTCCTCGCCGGTCTTACCGATTCGTTTCGCTGGTGGTCGCATGGCCATGTGGATCCCCTGAGCCCCCAAAACGTTCAGATGCTGCGCCCCGCGTCGGCGGACGGGACCCCGACCGGGATGCCCTTCAATTATTACGTAAGTAAGTTCAGATTTGAAGTGCGCGAGCGCGACGATCCTAGAGCAGGTTCACGCGGCCGTGCAAGTCTTACCGCCGCCGCCGCGCGGACTTGCGTTTGCTGCCGCGCTCGACGCGCTGAATGACCTCGACCGCGAGCCGCTCGTACGCGCGTGCCGCGCGCGAACGCGCATACAGCAGCAACGGAACGCCGTGTGACGGCGCTTCCGCCGCGCGGGGATCGACGGGAATCTCGGTTTGGAAGACGCCGCGCCGGTTGTGCATCCGGATGATCTCGATGATCTCGCGCGTTGCCTCCTGTCGATGATCGACCATCGTCAGCAGAATGCCCGCAATGCGGGCGGCGTCCGACGAGCCCGCGCCTCGATCGCGATACCACCGCAGAAAATATGCCAGCGACTCGAGCGACAGGTAGTCGGCGCGAATCGGGACGAGCAGATGCTGCGCCAGCGCGATGGCGCCAACCGAAAGCACGGTGTAGTTGCTCGGGCAATCGATGATGACGTCGTCGACCGACGCCGCGAGGGGACGGATACAGTCGGCGAGACGACGTTCAGGCTGACGCACGTTGCGGAGTGCCGCGGTTATGCCCGTCAGCCCCGGCGAGCCCGGCACTATACGCAGGTTCGGCACGCGGCTCACTGGCCGGACCGCCTCAGTTGGGCGGCGCTGGTTGAGCAGTAACTCGAAAATTGACGGGTGTTTTTCACCAGGGCGCACGCCGACGGAGATCGACGCGCCCATGTCGGCCTCGAGATCGACGAGCAGCACCGACCGCCCGCGCCGCGCCAGATCGGTCGAGAGGTTCACGGCCGTTGTCGTCTTGCCGCAGCCCCCCTTTGGGTTGTAGATCGCGAGAATCATCGGATCGACGCAGGGGCCACGCCCCTGTGTTCGGGATTTAATTCCGTAGTATATCGATGCCTAGTTGGTCGACCGAAGCTTTCCAGCGTTGCGGAGCGGTTTCCTGGTGGTCGGAGGAATGATCGTCTTCGCGCGGACGGTATTTCGTTTCGGTTGAAGCTTCGCCGTGGGGCGATGCGGTTTGGAGCCTATCGATCGCACCCGTGCGGTCTTTTTGGCAACCGCCTTCCCTCCGGTCGAGGGTGTCGCGCGGACTGCGCCGACCGCGTGAGCAGGCAGCGAGACGCTCGAGCCCGCCTCGGTCGTGCGGAGCACGGCCCGGACGATGAACCGCTTCGGTGCCGAGCCAATGTAGTTGAACGGATAACACGTGACGAGCGTCAGCGCGGGGTAGTTGGTGGGATCGAGAACCCAGACGTCCTGCGGCATGACGATCGTAGTTCGCTGGACGTAATAGTTGAATACGCCGTCCGCGGTGACGATTCGAATCTCGTCGTCGGGGTTGATGTCACGCAGCTTGCGGAAGAACGTATCGCGGTGCCCCGCGAGGCCGAAGTTGCCGCGATCACCCGGCAGTGCTGTCCCGGGAATGTAGCCAACCGCGAGACGCAGCGTGCGCGCGTCACTTCCGGCCCTGATCACAGTCGATACGCCCAGACGGGGGATTTCGATACGCCCCACCGTGCTGCCGGCGGCGAAGGTGCGCCGCGGCATCGCGACAGTGGTGAGAGCTCCGGCCTCCGCAGTCGAGCCTGATGTACCCGTCGCTGCCGTGTCGCTGAGAATCTTGTCGAGTTCCTGGTCTTCGAATGCCTGATAGAGCCACGCTTCGGTGTACGTGTACAGGAAGTACCCGACACAAATCACGCCGATGAACAGCAGCATCCGTTCGGCCCACTTGAGCGTCTTACCCCGCGGCGCGGGCCGCGAACGCGCCGGATGTCTGGCGGGAGCTAAACCGCGGTCATCGAGTTCCAGGCGAATCGGATTCGGCGTACCCATTGCGCACCCGTACGGATAGGTCGCTGCGACCTGGCACCCGCACCGTCACTTTGAGGCGGTGGGGCCGATCGTGCTCGTGGCTGCCGCTTCCTGGCGCATAACCGATGCTGTAGCCGCGGCGGATGTTGCCCGCGATCTCAGTGAAGTTCTCGACCACCTGACGTTCGCTTTTCGGGAAGTACGCCAGACCGCCGGACAGCTTGGCGAGACGCCGCAGGACGCCGCGATTGCCCTCGCCCGGCGTGAACACATCCGGATCGACGATGGTGTAAATCAGTGCGCTGCTCGCCTCTACGCGTCGCAGCATCTCCTTCTCGGTGTGCTCGCTCGCGTTATCGCCGCCGTCGCTGAGCACCAC
>DASTZI010000178.1:0-17048 GCA_035764385.1 Vicinamibacterales bacterium | reverse complement strand
GTCGGCGGCTTCGAGAATCTCGGCGTGGATGTCCGTGCCCGACGCCTACGCGTACCAGCAAGGAACACTGGCGGTCGATCTCGTTGACGCACGGACCAACAAGGTCGTTTGGAGTGGGTGGTCGCGGGACAACATGGAGGGCGTTATCGACAACCAGAGACGGATGGAGCGGGAGATCGATCGCGTGGTCGCCGCGATGTTCGAGCGCATTCCAAGCGCGCGATGAACGGCAGTACGCGTGTTGCCTCACACCAATTCGACTACGCGCGATGTCGGAGTTGCTGAATCGGCTGATCGTTGGCCATCTCGCAGAGGCGGCGGAGCTGCTGCGCCGCCAGCGCGCGGATCCGCGGTATGTGCGCGCCTACACCCTGGCCGCATCGTCGATTCGGCACTGGCCGATTTCGATGGCCGTCATGTATCAGCACCGCGGCGTCGACGGCCTCGAGGAGGTTCCGGGCGTCGGGCCGCGCATCGCACGCGTCATTCGAGAGCTGTTGACGTCGCCGGCCGCGAACGGCAATGCCGTCGCGCCGAGCGACACGCGGCGTGATCGAGAACGTGCGCGCCAGATCCGGAAATTTCACCGCTCGCACCGAGAGATGGATTGCCGCGACGGCATCTGCCAAGGCGATTCGCACCGTTGCCGCGAGCCGCACGTAGGCACGTGAGTTGCTCCGTTACCAGTCGTGACTGATTACGAGACGCGGGAGTCGGGACGCCACCACCGGATCGAGGATCTCCTGACTCGCATCGAAAGCGAATTCCTCGAGACACCGGAGCTGCGGTTGACGGTATCGGAGGCCGGGCGGCGCTTCGAGGCCGACGAACTCACGTGCGAGGCCGTCCTCGACGCGCTCGTCGACGCGGCGGTCCTGTTCAAGACGCCGGATCGCGTGTACGGCCGCCTTTTTCCCTGTTTGATGGCGGCGTGATGGAAGCAGTTCGGCCGGAGCTTGCGCACACGTCGGCTTGCCGGTGCATGACGAATCGGGCCCCCTCCCAGCACAAGGCTTCGAATTAATCTAGGCGAATGACTCCGACGCCTTTTCCCGAAGCGTTCGTGCGGCTCGCGCTGGCAGCGCTCCTCGGCGGTGCGATTGGCCTCGAGCGAGAGTACAGCCACAAGCCAGCGGGACTTCGGACGAATATGCTCATCGCGGTTGGGTCGGCTCTGTTCTCCATTCTCTCCGTCGAGCTCGGCTCCGGAGCAGGGTCGCCGGATCGTATTGCCGCGCAAGTGGTGACCGGCATTGGCTTCCTTGGCGCCGGCGCCATCCTTCGCAGCGGCGATCACATACACGGCCTGACGACGGCGGCGACGATCTGGGTGAATGCAGCCATCGGAATGGCTGCCGGTCTCGGTTCATATACCGTTGCGACAGTCGCCGCCGCAATCACACTCGTTGTCCTTGCCCTGCTCCCGTGGATGGAGAGGTTCGTCGAAAGGCGGAGAGGACGTCCGTGATGTGTCAGGCCGCGCCGCGACTTGCGGCCGCGGCAGCCCTGACACGCAAGATCGTTCGAGTGCCTTCGTCGGACTCGATCATGAGCGAGGCTGTTGAGCCATTGTGGCCGGGTTGGAGGTACACGTGCGCGGCGTGTTCAATCACGTGTGTCACATGCTGAGCCGGGGAACGTGCGACCGAAATGGCGATGTCGCCATGATCAATGCGATCGGCCGAGATGCCAATCAGCGGCAGATTCGCGATCTCCGTCCGAGGTTCTTCATCAGCGCCGCCGAAGGTCGCGATCGAAACGAGCCATCCTTCGTGGGCCGCCGTGAACGCATCGAGCGTGTCGCTCCATGCGTGCGGCGGAACTTCTGAGATACGCATCCTGATACCTCGTGCGAGCTAATGTGCCGCGATCGCGCTGATCGCCACACCCAAGTAGTACGGCCAGAGCACGATGGCGAGGACACCCTTCCAGAACGCCAGGTGCAAATAGCCGATCGTGAAGAGCCACCCGAACGCCCACACAGTGCCCGTCCACGAATGCTGTTCAATGCGGATTCGTTCCATGCCTCGTCCAGTCGCATGACGGATGCCAGCGCAAACTCTTGATGTCCGCTCTTGTGTCGGCTGGACCCGCGGAATTTCTCGCGATGAAGCGTCGAAAGTTCTGATGACGACTCCTCGCCAGACCAATTCCCGAACAGATGAAGACGAGTTCAACGGTTGCGGCTTTGCAGTAAACGTCCTTGGAGCCGTCATGCGGTTCAAATCGATACGTGCAACGCACGAGGAGAAGAGGCGAGCGCTGCCGGGCGACGAGTGGATCTCGCAACCGAGTGACACATTGACCCACGGCGTGACGATTCGATGCGAGAGGCACGACGTGTGGCCCTGGCTCGTGCAGATGGGCGCCGGCAATCGGGCAGGCTGGTACAGCTACGACCGGGTAGATAACGGCGGACAGCCGAGCGCCGCGCACGTCGTGCCTGAACTGCAGCATCCCACCATTGGGTCGATATTCCCTGCGCTGCCTGGCGTGACGGACGGATTCACGCTGCTGGCCATCGAACCCGAGCGGATGTTGATGCTTGGCTGGTTGATGCCGGATGGCACCGCAGAGGTCACGTGGACGTTCGTCCTCGACGAGGTGTCTGCCGGCACCACACGTCTGCTCGTGCGGGTCCGCGGCGGACCGGGGTACCGGTTCCATAGACTGCCGTTGCCGCTGACCAGGGTGGCCATCCGTGCTGTTCATTTCGTCATGCAACGAAAGCAACTGCTTGGTATCGCGGCACGCGCCGAGGCGCGTGCGCCCGGCCGTGTGTTCACAACGGAGCGTGAAGCTGCGTAGCTTTCTGTTGCTCCGATAGGAGGCGTCATGTCGGTAGCCACGTTAGACCGCGTGACGGTCGAAGGACATGTCAGCCACGGGTTTGAAACCGTGCGCGAGGCGTTTGTTGAGAATTTCGTTCGACGACGGGAGCTCGGCGGCGCGTGCTGCGCGTACTACAAGGGCGAGAAAGTTGTCGATCTCTGGGGCGGCATTCGAAACAAGCACACAGGCGAGCCGTGGGAGCGGGACACGATGGTTGTCGTCCACTCGGCGACGAAGGGCCTGGCCGCGATGACGCTTGCCATCGCTCACTCACGAGGCTGGCTCGATTACGACGAACGCGTGTGTGCGTATTGGCCGGAGTTCGCGCAGCAGGGTAAGGAGCGCATCACGGTCCGGCAGCTGCTGGCACATCAGGCGGGGCTGTTCGCGATCGACGAGCCCGTGGATCGCAGGATGGTTGCCGACCTCGATCGGCTCGCCGTTGTGTTGGCGCGCCAGAAACCCGCCTGGGAGCCCGGTACCCGGCAGGCGTATCACGCTCTGACCCTTGGGTTCTATGAGGGCGAACTGTTGCGACGTGTCGATCCGTGCCATCGCAGCCTGGGACCGTTTTTCCACGACGAGATTGCGACGCCGCTCGGCGAGGACATGTACATCGGGCTGCCCGATACGATTCCGAATTCGCGGTTGGCGATGATTGCGCCGCCGGGCCGGTTGGAGATGCTCTTCGGCTTCCCGCTTCGCTTCACGGTGGAGGCAATGAACCCACACTCCAACATCTTCCGGGCACTCGAGATCAACCCTGGCGTGGCGGTTTATTACGATCCGCAGAGGATCTACGCGCGCAATCTCGAGGTGCCGTCGGGTAACGGTATCGCGACCGCCAGGGCGATCGCGCACGCATACGGCGTATTTGCCACTGGCGGCCACGAGCTGGGGTTACGCAAGGAAACACTCGAGCTGCTGGCCGCGCCGGCGATTCCTCCGGCGCGGGGGTTCTACGATGAGTGCCTGAAGGGCGAAGTGCAGTTTTCACTTGGGTTCATGAAACCGTGCTCGTCGTGGTCATTCGGTAGCGCGGCCTCCTTCGGTTCTCCCGGATCCGGCGGTTCCTTGGGTTTTGCAGATCCAACCGCTCGCATCGGGTACGCGTATGTCACGAGTCAGGCAGGGACGGCGCTCACCGGCGATCCGCGGGACGTAGCGCTCAGAGATGCGCTGTCCGCCGCACTCGAGAAGTCATGAGGTGCCACCGGGACGCCGCGTGGCGTCCAGCGCCAGGCGGGAGTGAAGATGAAGCACCCAGGAAGGACTCCAGCTTTCCGCGGACCGCGTGGCGAGTCGATGTCTGGCAGCATCGCCGAGAACGCCTACCTTCGTCTTGGCGGGCTCGATCAATGGGTGCTGATCCGCGGGGAGAGCGTCACGAATCCGATTCTCGTTCTGCTGGCACGGCGGCCCAGGATTTCCGGAGATGCCTCTGTTCCGGCATTTCAACGCGTTGCTCGAGAAGAGTTTCATCGTCGTCTATTGGGATCAGCGCGGCACGAACAAATCGTTCGATCGCAACATCCCCGGTCCTCGATGACCCTCGAGCAATTCATCGCGGATCTGGACGGACTGGTCGACGTTGTCCGCAGGCGGTTCGACAAGGACAAGGTTGTGATCTACGGGCACTCGTGGGGTTCAGCGCTCGGCGTTTGCTATGCAGCCCGATTCCCCGAGACAGCGAAATATTCCGCGGCGCTCGAAAAATTCCCAGCTCTAGATGCGCGTGGCGTGACGCATTGAATCGATGCGCCGCCCAGGTCCACCAAGGTTGATGGCATCGCACGTGCTGATCCGGTAGCGGAGTCCCGCGCGTGACCGCAACAGCTCCACTCGAACTCGGTGAATCCGTCGCAAGTACCTCACCGGTCTTCACCGCCCGAGGGCTCACGAAGGTCTATGAAATGGGCGAGGTCCGCGTCGAGGCGCTTCGCGGCGTCGATTTCGATCTGGCCGCCGGCGAGTTCGTTGTGCTCCTCGGCCCTTCCGGTTCCGGCAAGTCAACCCTACTCAATATCCTGGGTGGGCTCGACGTACCGACGGCGGGCGAGGTGATCTACGCGGGCCAGAACCTCACGACCGCCGGCGAGGCCGTGTTGACGGCGTACCGGCGAAGGCACATCGGCTTCGTGTTCCAGTTCTACAACCTGATACCGAGCCTCACCGCCCGCGAGAACGTGGCGCTCGTGACGGAACTCGTCGACCGTCCGATGCGCCCCGAGGACGCGCTCACGCTGGTTGGCCTCGGGCAGCGTCTCGACCACTTCCCGGCTCAGCTCTCCGGCGGCGAGCAGCAGCGCGTCGCCATCGCGCGCGCCATAGCGAAACAACCCGCCGTACTTCTCTGCGATGAGCCCACGGGTGCGCTCGACATCACGACCGGTGTGGTCGTCCTGGAAGCGCTCGAACGCGTCAATCGTGAGTTGGGCACCGCGACGGTCGTCATCACGCACAACGCCGGCATCGCGGGCATGGCGGATCGTGTCGTCCGCCTCGCAGACGGGCGCGTCGTCGGCGTCGAAACGCAGTCACGCAAGACTCGCGTGGGAGAACTCCGATGGTGACGATGCCGGCGCGCCTGCGCATGCTCGATCGGAAGCTCCTGCGCGATCTGTGGGCGATGAGGGCGCAGGCCGCGGCGATCGCCGCCGTCATGGCGGCTGGCGTGACGATGTTCGTGGCATATTTCTCGAACTTCGACTCGCTGCAGCGTGCCCGAACTGCCTATTACGAGCAGGCCCGGTTCGCGGATGTATTTGCCTCGCTGACACGAGCCCCTTCGCGAATCGAGACACGGATCGCGGCTGTTCCGGGCGTTCATGCCGTCGCCACTCGCGTGGTGGCGGACGTGACGCTCGACGTGCCGGGTATGCAGGATCCGGCGACCGGCCGTCTCATCTCGATTCCCGAGCGCGGGCGGCCGCCGCTGAACGACGTGTTTCTGCGCCGCGGTCGTTGGATCGATCCCGCGCAGCCAGACGAAGTGCTCGCAAGCGAATTGTTCTGCGAGGCGCACGGGCTCGAACCCGGCGATCACGTAGCGGCCATCATCAACGGACGCCGCCGCGAGCTGACCATCGTCGGGGTCGCGCTCTCGCCCGAATACATCTACGCAATTTCACCTGGTGAGATGTTCCCGGACGCCCGTCGCTTCGGCGTCTTCTGGATGAACCGTCGCAGTCTGGCATCTGCGTTCAACATGGAAGGCGGCTTCAACGACCTGTCGCTCGCGTTGAGCGGCAATGTCTCGGCGTCGGACGTGATCGCCGCCCTCGATCGTCTGCTCGAGCCGTATGGTGGTCGAGGCGCGATGCCGCGATCGCTGCAGATGTCCGCCTGGACGCTTGACAACGAGCTGACGCAACTGCAGACGTTCGGATTGTTGGTCCCAGGTATCTTCCTCGCTGTCGCGGCGTTCGTGCTGCACGTGGCGCTGACGCGCGCGCTTGCGCTGCAACGGGCGCAGATCGCGGCACTCAAGGCGCTCGGCTACTCGAACGGTGCCGTTGGGTGGCACTACGTCAAATGGGCGCTCGCGGTCGCTGCCGTAGCCGCGATTACCGGTGTGGTCCTGGGCGCGTGGGTTGGCGTGAGTTTCGTTGGGCTCTACAACGAGTTCTTCCGATTTCCCACGCTCACGTACCACCTGTCCCTTCGGCTCGTGCTGCTGTCGATCCTGGGCACGCTGGTCGTTGCCGGATTCGGTGCGGTGTCGGCGGTCCGGCGCGCGGTGCGCGTGCCGCCGGCCGAAGCGATGCGCCCTGAACCGCCAGCCCGGTACCAGCGCAGCGTCGTGGAGTCACGGTGGCGCCCGCTTCGACTGTCGTTCGGCATGCGCATGGTCGTGCGGACGATCGAACGCCAGCCGATGAAGGCGCTGGCGTCGGTCATCGGCATCGCATTCGCGGTGGCGGTGCTGTTTGTTGGTCTCGCGTTCACCGACGTGATGAACAGGTTGATCGACGACCAGTTCAATGTGGCCATGCGTCAGGATGCGTTGCTCACCTTTGTCGAACCGCGCAGCGGGCGAGCAGTCCACGACGTCGCGCACCTGCCCGGCGTCCTCGATGTCGAGCCGACACGGTCAGTCCCGGTGCGGCTCCGCGCAGGCACTCAGTCGCGAACGTTGGCCATTACCGGCCTCACCGGTACGCCGCACCTGATGCGTGTGATCGATCGAACGCAGGGAGCCGTGACGTTGCCACCTGACGGCTTGGTGCTGTCACGAATGCTTGGCGACATTCTCGGCGTCGCCGCCGGAGATATGGTGCATGTCGAAGTGCTGGAAGGGCGTCGTCCGGTGCGCGACGTGACCGTCACCGCATTGGTCGACGACGCAATCGGACTGCAGGCCTACATGCGGCTCGAGGCGCTGCATCGCATGCTGCGGGAAGGAAACACCGTGTCGGGTGCGGCTTTGACCATGGACGCGACCGAACGGGATCGATTTTACGCGGCGGTCAAGACGATGCCGGCCATCGCAGGGGTTTCAATGCGCGACGAGGCGCTGCAGAACTTCCGCGACACGATGGCCGAGCACATGAACCTGTCGATCTTCATCAACGTCATCTTCGCGGCCATCATCGCGTTCGGTGTCGTGTACAACTCGGCGCGCGTGTCGCTCTCGGAGCGAAGCCGCGAGCTGGCCAGCTTGCGGGTGCTCGGCTTCACGCGCGCGGAGATCTCCCTCATTCTGCTCGGCGAGATTGCCATGCTCACAATCGTGGCGCTGCCTCTGGGCGTCGCCATCGGCTACGTGATCGGCCAACTGATCATGGCTGAGTTTACCAACGAGGTGTACCGGCTTTCGTTTGTCGTGAATCCTGCCACGATCGCGTGGGCATGGTTGACCGTGATCGCTGCGACGATTGTGTCGGGTCTGCTGGTCCGGCACCGCCTCGATCACCTCGACCTTGTCGTCGTCCTGAAAACGCCGGAGTGACGTCATGTCTCCTCTCTTAACAGACCGCCGCTTGTTGCTCTCCGTCGTCGTGATTGGAACTCTCACCGCCATCGCCCTGTGGCCGAGCGCGGTGGCGGTGGAGGTTGCGACGGTGTCTCGCGGTCCTCTTGTCGTCACCGTCGACGAGGAAGGACGCACCCGTGTGCGGGATCGGTTCGTCGTGGCGGCACCCGTGACCGGACGGGTACTTCGTATCGAGCTCGAGCCCGGCGACCGCGTGGCGCGCGGCGACGTCGTCGCCCGCCTGCAACCCGAATCGCCACCATTGCTCGACGCACGGATGCGAGCGGAAGCGCTCGCCGCGGTCGACAGTACTCAGGCGTCGCTCGGACACGCGCGCGCCGAGGAGCAACGCGCCCGTGCAGCGTTGGCGCAAACGCAGCGCGATCTGGCGCGGACGCGTCGCCTCACGACCGCCGGCGTTACTACGGCGCAGGATCTCGAGGCGCGCGAGGCCGACGCGCTGGTTGCGGAGGAGGCGGTGAACGCGGCCGCTTTTGCCGTACGGGCCGCATCAGCCGAAGTCGAACGCGCACAGGCTCGGGTCGGGACATCAGTCGAAGCGCGCGGCGGTGGAGCGGTGGTGGTCACGTCGCCGGCCGACGGTGTGGTACTCCAGCGTCTGCGTGAGAGCGAAAGCGTCGTTCCAGCGGGCGAGCCGCTGATCGAGATTGGCGATCCCGCGCAGATCGAGATCGTCACCGATCTGCTGTCCACCGACGCGGTCCGCGTCCGGCCGGGCGCTCGCGCGATGATCGAGCAGTGGGGCGGCGAAACCGCACTCGCTGCAACCGTCCGGCGGATCGAGCCCGCAGGTTTTACGAAAGTATCCGCGCTGGGCGTCGAGGAGCAGCGCGTGAACGTCGTGCTCGATTTCGCCGACGGCGACGAAGACTCGCCCGTGCTTGGCGACGCGTACCGGGTCGAAACGCGAATCGTCCTGTGGGAGGCGCCGAGTGTCCTGAAGGTGCCGACGAACGCGCTGTTCAGGGACAACACACAGTGGGCCGTCTACGTCGTCAGCGGCGGGCGCGCCCGCCGCACCATCGTCGAGATCGGTCATCAGACGGCGCAGGAAGCAGAGGTGCTGGACGGGTTGAGCGAAGGCACGGACGTTATCGTCCATCCTGGAGATCTGGTGCGCGACGGGGCGCGCATCGCGAATCAGTAGAGATCCCGATAGCCGTGTCCAGGTCGCCTGCGAGAAAGTGGGAATGTTCGCCAGCAGCACTGGAATTTCTCCGGTCCGGAGGCCGCGCTGACCAATCTTCCTAATTGATGCCTGCAAATTGAGCGGCACGCGACATGCCTGTCGGGCGTAGAGCCGTGACGGCTCGCCACGATGGAAGAACAGCTATGGCGCTCGATCACCCGGGGGTGGTTCGATGGATGGCACAGAACATTGACACCGCGACGGTCGGCGATGAGGGTCGAGGAGATTTTATCGGGTTGAGCGTCGACGAGGTCGAGATGCGAAGACAGCGCTTCGGTCTCAACCTCCTTCCTCGTCCATCTCGGATTCCGCTGTACCGACGGCTCGTTTCCCAACTCGTTCATTTCTTTGCGGTCATGCTCTGGGTCGCGGGAATCCTCGCGATTCTCGCGGGCATGCCGCAGCTCGGGTTGGCGATCTTCGTCGTCATTCTGCTCAACGGCCTGTTCGCCTTTCTGCAGGAATATCGTGCCGAGCGCGCGAGCGACCGCCTCCGCGATCTGCTTCCCCGTCGCGTCACCGTCATCCGCAGTGGCAAGCGCGACAGCCTCGACGCGACCGAACTGGTCCCCGACGATGTGGTCGTGCTGAGCGCGGGAGATCGCATTTCGGCAGATATGCGCCTGGATCAGGTTCGCGGTCTGTCAATCGATACATCGACCCTGACGGGTGAAAGTCTTCCCGCCACGCCGCGGGTCGGCGACTCCGTACTCGCCGGGACATTCGCGGTCGAAGGCGAAGGCATCGGGTGCGTGACAGCGACCGGGCGTTCGACGCGGCTGGCCCAACTCGCACAACTGACGACGGCGAAACCGCGTCCCGCCACGCCGCTTGCGTTGGAGTTGAATCGTGTTGTGCGCGTCATCGCGCTGGTGTGTCTCGCTGTCGGCTCCGCCTTCCTCGCCATCGCGCTGCTGGTGGGCATTCAGCTGACGGACGCGTTTCTGTTTGCGCTCGGCGTCACGGTGGCGCTCGTACCCGAGGGCCTGCTCCCAACGGTCAGCCTGTCGCTGGCGATGGGTGCCCGGAAGATGGCGGCACGCGGCGCACTGGTCCGTCGTCTCGAATCGGTCGAGACGCTCGGCTCGACGACCTTCATCTGCACCGACAAGACCGGCACGCTCACGAGAAACGAAATGTCGGTGATCGAAGCATGGACCCCTCAGGGTTGGGCATCGATCGAGGGAACGGGTTACGACCCCGCGGGGATCGTCCATGCAGCGGTTGATCTGCGGCCGTTTCTTCAGCGCCTTGCCTGGGCAGCGGCGCTTCATGTGAACGGCAGACCTGTGTTACATCAGGGCCGGTGGGTGGCGCAGGGCAATCCTCTCGACGTCGCACTGGATGTCTTTGCGCGCCGCGTCAATGCCGGTGATTACCCGGATGGACGAACAGTGGGGCCCGTCGTTCACCGATTCCCTTTCGATCCTCGTCGGCGACGCATGTCGATCATCGTCGGGAATCTGGCCGTTGTCAGAGGTGCGCCCGAGGCCGTGTTCGAGCGTTGCCGATTGGTCGGCGACGCTGAAGGGGCGCTCGCACAAATGGCCGAACGCGGTTTGCGGGTCATGGCGATCGCCGTCCGTGAACTGCAGGAGCACGAGATTCGTGAATCCGCGGATGCCACCGAGGTCGACCTGACCCTGCTCGGACTCATCGGCATCGAAGACCCACCGCGACCAGGTGTTGCCGACTCGATCGCCGCGTGCCGGCGCGCGGGCATTCGTGTGGCGATGGTGACTGGCGATCATCGCGACACCGCACGTGCCATTGCCCGCGAAGTCGGATTGTGGACGTCTGATGCCTTTCTCGTCGAAGGCAAGCATCTGCCGGCAGACGATGAAGTGCTGGGCGCTCTCTTGGATCGGGACGGTGTGATCGTCAGCCGCGTCTCGCCGGAACAGAAACTGCGCATCGCTCTTGCCCTCCGCCGTCGCGGCCATGTGGTCGCGATGACCGGCGACGGCGTCAACGATGCGCCTGCGCTGCGCGAAGCGGACATCGGCGTGGCCATGGGGTTGTCGGGAACCGATGTGGCGCGCGAGGCGGCGGACCTCGTACTGCTCGACGACAACTTCACCACGGTCGTGGCAGCTATCGAGCAGGGACGGACCACATTTGCCAACGCGAGGCGGTTTCTCACCTATCACCTGACCGATAACGTCGCGGAACTGACGCCGTTTGTGGTCTGGGCGCTCTCCGGCGGCCGTTTTCCGCTGGCGCTCGGTGTTCTGCAGGTGCTGTGTCTGGATATCGGAACCGACATTCTTCCGGCGGTCGCCCTCGGCGCCGAGCCATCAAGCCGCCGAGCGTTGGCCCAGCCGCCGCTTGGACGCCATCTCGTCGATCGCGCCGTGCTCCTGCGATCGCTGCTCGTGCTCGGCCTCACCGAATCAGCAGTGGAAATGATCGCCTTCGTTGTGACGCTGTCGTCGGAGGGATGGCGCCCGGGAGGATCGTTCCCATCCGGCGCACCGCTGCTGGCGGCATCGGGTGCGGCGTTCACGGCTGTTGTGGCCGGACAGATGGCGAATGCGTTCGCGTGCCGGAGCGCGACCGTGTCGCCGCGACAACTGGGTTGGTTCTCCAATCCATACCTGATCGGGGCCGTCGTGTGTGAGGCCGTATTGTTGGCGGGCTTTCTCTATCTTCCATTCCTCGCGACGTTGCTCGGACACGCACCGCCGAACAAGGCCGGTTACGTGGTGGCAGCGATGGCGTTTCCAGCCGTCCTTGCTGCAGATGCCATCCACAAGCGGCATCGTGCACGAACGCGCCGTCGTTGAGGGTGCGAAGAGCTTCGGAGGGAGGAACTCAGCTCAGTGACGATTTTGCGTGTTGCAGCTGTGAGAGGACCTCTCGCAGCAGGTCCTTAAGATCGTTCTGCGTGGCGCGGGCAACTTCCGCAATCTTTCTTGCATCCTCTGCGGCGGCGCGCGCGGCCTCGGTATCGAGGCGAATGCTCTCTGCCCCGCCGCGAAGCTGCTCGGCTGTCTCCCGCAGTTCTTCGTTCAGTTGGCGCTGCCGCTCATCTAAGATCCGCTCGCGCTCCTGGGACTCACGCTCAGCTTCCTTCGCCTCACGCGCGTGTTCTGCCCGCTTGCGCAGCCGTTCACCGCTGACTCGCAGCTCCTCCGCAACTTGTCGATCTTCTTCCACATTGCGCCGAACCTTGTCGTTGTCTGCGGATGTGGGCGCAGCGTGCTCTTCGGCCATGGCGGTTCCTTCACACTCACTTTCACCGAGCACAGTCATCCCCAGGTTGTTCCTGGATAAGGTACGCTCGTTGGTGCTTGTACGCAGATATCCTGCCTTATGGACGATTGCTGCATCAACTCTGATGTTGAGCAACTCCTTCGCGAGCTCCGCCAGCGGTTCTTCATCTGTGCTCGATGCGATCGCGGACCATCGATCCAGTACGATTTGACCAAAGCGCCGCTAGAGGGCGCCGGGTTGTCGCGCCGCGTCTTGCAGCGCGGTCATTTCTGCCGCTGACAACTCGAGATCGCAGTGACCGGGTCGACAGTTGGCGAGGTCTGAGGTGTCCTCGTCATCGAACGACAGGTCGGCCAGATCATGGAGGCGCGGCGGATGGGAGAAGCGGCCGATCGCCAGGACGTATGGGCTCTTCTTCAGTTCTTCAATCCGATGCATCCACGACACGAGATCAACGGAGCGGCGCGCTGCTGCGCGCCGCTCACAACATCCTGAGACTTCGGTCGGTTGCACGCACCGCAGTCACGGCGTCACCGGGTGGCCTTCGAAGTGATAGCCGAGCCGGACGGCGCCGGTCGTCACGACGAAGTTGTTCGAGTTCCGGAGGACAGCGGTGGCAAGGATCTCGGGGCGGATGCTCCAGTGCCGGCTGACAAACAGGTTGACGCCCCCGCCACCCACCACCGACGGATCAGTGAATGTAACGATGCTGCCCGTGTCCGACATCCCCAACATGCGGCGTCGATAGAAGCCCGGCATCGCGGTATCGAGACGGTTGAACGACGCATGGTAGAGGCCGACGCCGCCGGTCAGGAATGGCACGAGCGGCCTTCGGGTCAACAATGCCGCCTGTGCGGTGATCGATGGCGCAAACGCGTGTGCCGCCTGGCCCCAATCGAGCCAGGTGCCGCCGCCCTCGAGCGCGAACCATGGCTTGATTTCCCACCCGAACGCGCCGCCGGCAACTGCGGCCCGATCGCCTGAAACTGCCGCCGCTCCTCCCAACACGTTCAAAGTCGTGCCGTGACTCCACATGTTCCCGGTTGGGGCGACGCGCACATCGGGTGGTGGTGGCCCTTGGGCCGATGCCGTTGCGACGGCGACGAACAACCCGACGACCGCGCACTGCAAGCGATGAATGGAAATCATGTGCGCACTCCTTGGCGCTCGCCAGGAGCGCCATCGCGGATCGAGTGAACCAAGAGCGTCCGCGACCTGAACACGGCGTCCGCAACGGTCGTACCTGCGGACGGTTGCCGCCCGTCGTCGTCAGGCCCGGCCCGCTGACCACGAAGGGCGGGATGCGCGTGATCTTTCCCGCGCGACGCGGAAGATTCAACGATGGGAGTCTGCTCTCGCCCGTATCTGCACGCCGATGCCGCAGGCATTCGGGGCATACCTCTTGCGGGAGTGTCTTATCGCTATGGCATTCCTACAAATGATCGAATCGTGGACGGAAGCCCTCGTACGTATCGGCATCGGCGTCGGCCTGTTCTGGATTGGTTCGGTCGAGAGCGGCGGTTACGGCGTTTTCCTCGAGGTCGTTGGCACCATCTTCATTGCGGCGGGGATCGGCGAGATCTGGGCGGTCGAAGCCGCCGCGTTGCGTCGCATGAAACGGAGAGAACCATGAGCAATATCCATCCTGCTCTTGTGAGGTGCGACATTCCCGTGTTCTACGCGACGACGGAGGGTCAAACGCGGCGTATCGCTGAACGTCTGGTCGCGATGTTTCGCGAAAAAGGATTTGTGAGCCGTGCGTTCGATGTCGCCTCTGCCGAGGCGGATTACATCGAGTGGGGAGGCGTGCGCGCCGCTGTCGTGGGTGCCTCGCTCCATGCGCACCGGCATCAACGGTCTGCGCTGGCGTTTGTCCGCGAGCATGCCGGCGATTTGAACGCCCATCCGTCGGCATTTTTTTCCGTCAGTCTCGCGGCCATATCGCCAACGCGAGCAGAGCGTGAAGCCGCGGCGCAGCTGGCGTCGAGCCTACCGACGGAGGCGGGTTGGCACCCGGACGAGATTGCATGCATGGCGGGTCGGCTCGCGTACACCCGCTACGGGTTCTTCACGCGCTTCGTCATGAAACGGATCGCGCGGCGACGGGACGCGCCAACCGACACGAGTCGGGACTACGAGTTTACGAATTGGGACAACGTTGGGCGCCTCGCGGACCGTGTCGCCCAAATGGTCGCCGCCAGAACGCGGCAGGCCGCGTAGCCGCGGCAACGGAGGGCATATGCGCGTCAGCGACATCATGAGCGCACCGGTCTACACGATAGAAGCGAATGAGACGGCAGCCGCCGCCTGGGAAACGATGTTCTTTTGCCGCACCCGGCACCTTGTGGTCACGGACGCGGAAGGGCATGTTGTCGGCGTGGTATCCGCGAGCGATCTCGGTGGCAAGAAGGGCGAACCGCTCCGTGCGCGGCGGCGTGTGCGCGATCTGATGACCGAGAAGCTCGTTACGACGACACCGGAAACGACCGTACGCGAGGCCGCCAACCTGATGCGCGGACACACCGTCAGCTGCCTGCCGGTATTCAACGGCCGCGATCGGCTGAAAGGCATTGTGACAGTCGTCGATCTGCTCGAGCTGATTGGCCGTGGCATGGAACGGCCGACGAAGGCGGTCGAGCGGGTCGTGTTGAAGGATCGCGGCGTCGTGCCGCGTCAGGCCACAGCGCGCAATCGCACCAAGCTGCGGTGAAGCAATAACGCTGGTCCCGCGACCGCTGATTATTCCCCACGCGACAGACGTGATCCCGCGAAGAACTAGTACAGGGACTCCGTTGCCGGGGCACAAGAGTTGCCGCATGGCTCAGCGTGGGTTCACAACGTCGAGAAGGCCCGCTGTGCATCGTCCGTGATGGGGGATCGAACACGGCTCCGTCCTTCAACTGGCTGCTTGCATCGCTGCCGCCGCCGGTTTTCACGCATCTCGAGCCGCATCTCGAACGCGTGACGCTCGAGCGGAAACAGGTATTGTTTCGCGCCCATGAACGGGCAGGGTTTGTCTACTTCCCGACCACAGCTATCGTGTCGCTCGTCGGCGCGCTTGATTCAGGCGAGACGTTGGAGGTCGGGTTGACCGGACGGGACGGCATCGTCGGGGCGGTCGCGCTGCCGAACGTCGAGTCGATGCCATGCGACGGGATAGTCCAGATCCGTGGTTTCGCTCAACGATTGGACGTGGCGATGTTCAGGCAGGCACTCGGGGGGTACGCGCCACTCGCGGCGGCCGTCAGCCGATACAGTCAGTTACTGCTCGTTCGGAGTATGCAGATGCACTTGTGCGACACGTTTCACCCCGTCGAGCAGCGATTGACCCGCTGGCTGCTGACGGTGAGTGACCTACTCGCGAACGCAGATATTCCGTTGACCCATGAACTGCTGGCGACGATGCTGGGCGTCCGGCGTCCGACGGTCACGCTGGTTGTCGGCTCCCTCCAGCGCGCAGGTCTGATAGACGAGAAACGCGGCCAGCTGACCATCCGGGACCGCGAGCGCCTCGAAGCCGCGTGCTGCGACTGTTACCGGCTGATGTGCGAACAGCAGGAGCAACTGCTCGGATATTCCTGCAGGGGCATCGTGGCAGCCTAAATCTTGACGGCAAATGTTATCTAGCGTACCGACGGGCGGCCACGAGGCGGTTGACGATATGAGCCCGTGGAACCTCGGGTGCCAAAGGCGGGGGATATCGTCGTCAGACGAGAGGCGAGTAATGCCCACGATCGCTTCTCGATTCGGGAGCTTCCGGGAGCGCCTCAAATCTCCTACGTGTCGTTCGAGATTGCGCTGGACGTCGCGACGCGGTTTGCGCGGCATGCCGGCATCGACGTCTGGCACGAGGAAGGCGGCGGGTACACCCTCATCGAGTCGAAGGTCCCCGCCAACACCGCATGAAGTCACGCTCTCTTGATGCCATCGTGCAGCGCGTTCGAGGTGAATACCTGGAGATGCCTGGCCTTTCGCTCACCGAGCGTCAGGCGCAGCGCCTCTGGCATCTGGAACCGGAGGCATGCCAGGTGCTTCTCAAAACGCTGGTTGAAAGCGGGTTCCTTCGCGAGACACGGCGCGGCTACATTCGCGCCAACGTCAGCTGACTTGACCAAAACGTCACTGGATTACGTATCCACCGTCCACCAGCAGCGGATGGCCGGTGATGAATGACGCTTCAGGGCTGCACAGCCACACCGCAGCCGCGGCGACTTCTTCGGGCCGTCCCAGCCTCCCAAGGGGGTGGAGGTTTTCAACAGCAGCCCGTTTCACGGGATCAGTGGTGAAGCCGGCGCGCGCCAGCATCGGTGTCTCGATGAATGCGGGACAGACGGCATTGATGCGGATATGGCGCGACGCGTATTCGATCGCCGCTACTTTCGTCAACCCGAGAACACCATGTTTCGCGGCCGTGTAGGCGGACGCGTTCGCTAAGCCCACTACGCCAAGAATCGACGCGTTATTGACGATGGCCCCCCCGCCATGCTTGAGCATCTCTCGGATTTCGTACTTCATACACAGGCGCACACCCGTCAGGTTCACGGCAATGACGCGGTCCCACGCATCGTCTGTGTAGTCGGCCAAGAGCGCGAGCTCCCCCTCGATGCCGGCATTGTTGAACGCGATGTCGAGGCAGCCGTAGATGTTGGCCGCGGCCGCGATGAGATGTTCCACGTCGGCGGCTTTCGAGACGTCCGCGCGCACGAATATCGCCTCGCGGCCGCACTCGGTGAGCCGTTTGACCACGTGGGTGCCGGCTTCCTCGTCGATATCGCTGACGACGACGCGCGCCCCGGCCCGCGCGAATGCCTTACA
>DASTZI010000177.1:0-4849 GCA_035764385.1 Vicinamibacterales bacterium | reverse complement strand
GCGAACTGTTTCAACTGCTTGAAACGGTGTCGCGGTCCTCCAGTACGATCCTTATTACCGGGGAAACCGGAACGGGGAAGGAAGTCGTCGCGCGCGCGATTCATCACAGCAGCCCCCGACGCGCCCACCGATTCGTGGCGCTCAACTGCAGCGCGATTCCAGAGACACTGCTCGAGGCGGAACTATTCGGGCATGTGCGCGGTGCGTTTACCGGCGCCGTCGGCACACGGCAGGGGCGCATCGAGCAAGCGCACAAGGGGACGTTGTTTCTGGACGAAGTCGGTACGATGAGCAGCGCGCTGCAGATGAAGCTGCTGCGCGCAGTGCAGGAGCGCGAGTTCGAACGCGTCGGCGACAATCAGACGATCAAGGTTGACGTCCGTTTCATCGCCGCGACCAACTCCGACCTTGCGAAGATGGTTGCCGATGGTGCGTTCAGAGAGGATTTGTATTACCGGCTCAACGTGATTCCCATCCAGCTGCCGCCGCTGCGCGAGCGCCGCGACGACATCTCGCTGCTGGTGACGCACTTTTTGGAAAAATTTTCGCCTGAAACGCGCATGCGCGTGTCGCAGCCGGCGATGCGTGCATTGATGGCCTATGCGTGGCCCGGCAACGTGCGACAGCTCGAAAACGCCGTCGAGCGCGCGGTGGCGCTCAGCGCGGGACGAAACGAAATCGATATTACCGATTTACCGCAGGAGACCCAGGCGTTACCGCAGACGGCGGCGATGCCGTTTGTCGACTTTCCGGAAAGTGGGCTCGACCTGCCCGCATATCTCTCCTCGATCGAACGAGACTTGATTCAGCGCTCGCTCGAACGGACAGGAGGCAATCGCAACAAGGCCGCTGAACTGCTGCGCATCAAGCGAACGACACTGGTCGAAAAGCTGAAGCGGCTCGGCGAAAACTAAGAGAGGCTTCATGCCGCCCCGTTACGCATACTGGACGATCATCGCGGGCGGACTTCCGACCGCGTTCCGGGCTGCAGCCCGTGAGGAGCTGCTGCCTACCTTCCAGCGCATCAAAGAGAAACATCCTGACGCACAGATGAAATACTTCGCGCGCGGAAAGCTGTGGGAATCGCCGGAAGCAGCGCGCGGCCCAGAAAAGCGAACGGGCACCCGCGGCCGCGATTGGCGGCCGGGCGGCAACCACCGCGATCCGCGGCAGAAATTCGTCGACGCGAAAAAGCACCGCAACGCCGCGATGCGAAAGGAGCGGTGGGAGCGGAAAAATACGCCGCGCGGCGAACGCAAGCCGTGGATGCGCGGGCAGGGGACGGAGGAGCCGGCGCAGCCACCGCGACCACGTGGTCCCAACCGCGAACCAAAGCCAAGCGAGAATCCGGAACCGACACCACCACCGGGCAAGGAACAACCGCCGACTCCACCACCGGCCAAGCCGCCGGAGCGCGGATCTCGTCGACGTCGCCTTCAACCGCCACGCAGGTTTTCGAAGGGCCCGCGCCGTTGATCGCTCACATCGTGCTGTTTCGGTTGCGGCCTGATGTGTCGATCGAAGAGCGGGGTGCGCTCATCGACGCGTGGGACGCCGCGCTCAAGGACATCCCGGTGATCCGCCGCGCACGTATTGGAGAGCGGGTGCGCGTTGGACGGTCATACGAATCACTCACACGTCTCGATTTCCCCTATGCCGCGGTCCTCGAGTTCGACGATCTGGACGGCCTGCGCACGTATCTCGACCATCCCGCGCACGAGGCAATGGCTACGCGGCTGTTTGCTGCCATTGCGGACACCCTTATTTACGACTTCGAAATAAGCGCCGCCGCCGCGGGGAAAGAATTTTCCATTTAGTGGCGGTTTCAGCGGGTTTGGCAGCACCCGTTCGTCGAGTCGCAATCGAAAGGCGGGTCTCTACGTATCGTTCACCTGGTACAGAGCTTGTTCCTGCTGTATTGACCATGAAGCGCACTCGTCGTCTCCGACGACTTCTCATACTTGCGATTCGACGCCCGTTCTACGTCTGGACGTGGCCGACGGCAGGTCATTACTCAGCCTTAGCCACCGCAACGCTGTAACCCACACCTTCTGCGACAATGAATCGACCCGCCCCGGCGCGTCGCCGGAGGCGGGCGTGTGTCTTGTACGCGAAATGCCCATTACGACATCTCTCACGTTGAGAGCGCTCCTGAGTCGCGCCGCTTCCGCGGCTGTTCTCGACAAACCGTCGAAAGTCGTTGCGGGCCTGACGCCCGCGGCCAAAGCTCTCGCTGCCGTCGCGGTCGCACGCACCGCCACAGAGGTCACGCTGTTGATCGTCCCTGCAGATAAGGACGTCGAGCAGATGACCAGCGACGCGCGTTTCTTCTATGCAGCACTCGAAGGCGCGTCAGAAGCGGATGTGGACCGCGCGGTCCTTCCGCTCCCATCGCTGCAAGTCGACCCCTACCGCGGGATGACCCCGCATTTCCGCGTGTCTGCCGCGCGCGCTCGCGCGCTCCATGCCGCCGCCACCGGCACCGCGCGCGTGATCGTCGCGTCTTCGGCGGCGCTGCTGCCGCGGGTCAGCCGGCCGGAACGCCTTCTCAGTGCTTCCTTAGAGATTCGATCCGGCACGGAGATCGACCCACAGAACCTTGCGGACCTTCTCATTGATGCGGGCTTTACCCGTGAGGATCCAGTCGAGGAGCATGGCTCATTTGCGGTTCGTGGCGGCATCGTTGACATATTCCCGGCGGGTGACGCCGAACCGATGCGCATCGAGTTCGTGGGAGATATGGTCGAATCGCTGCGGCGCTTCGATCCATCGACACAACGTTCGACCGGCGCAACCGACCAGCTGCTCATCGTGCCCGTGCGCGAGCGGTTTGACGAAGAGGAGGATTCGATTCCGCTGTTCGAGTTCCTCTCCGCGGCGCGGGGTCTGCGACTTATGGTGTCTGAGGACCAGCAGGTCCGGGAACAGGCGCAGAAGGTTCGCGACCAGCTCGAATCCAGTTTCGCCGACGCCACCGCACGCGGTCATGTCGCGGCACCCCCGCCCACGCTGGCCTATGTGACCTGGGAGGATCTCGAGCCACGGCTAGTGAACGGCCGTCACCTCGAAGAACTGGCGGTCGACGAAGCGGGCACTGAAGATCCGCCTTTGGATCCTCCGAATTCCGAATCTCCCTCGACTCCGCTCGGGGCAAGCCGAATCCCGAATCCCGGCGGCGTAAGACACGTCCGCTGCCAGCCTGCCCTCGAATTTCGCGGCAGGGTCAACGACTGGGTCGCAGAGCTGCGTCAGGCCCGCGAGCGGGGCGACACGATTCTGTTTGTAGCGGAGAGCCAGGGGCGCGCGGAACGGACCATCGAGATTCTGCAGGACTACGACATCGTTGCCGTTCCCGTCGAGCGCGCAGAGGACGTCTACGCGGCGTCAGTCCTGGTCGCCGTCGGCTCGCTCTCCCGTGGATTCCGTTTGAGCGACGCAGCACTCCAAATCTACGCCGAGACGGATGTCTTTGAAGAAGAACGGCACGCGCCGGAGAAGCGCCGAAACCTGGCGCAGACGTTCCTGTCGGATCTGCGTGATTTGAAGGTCGGCGATCTCGTCGTTCATGTCGATCACGGGATTGGCGAGTTCGTCGGCCTCAAGCAGCTGGGCGTGCGCGGGAGTGCTGAGGGCGCACACGAATTCCTGGAACTCCGCTATCACGGCGATGACAAGCTGTTCGTGCCCGTCGAGCGGCTCGACCTGATTCAGAAGTACACAGGCGGTACGCGGCCCGCGCTCGATCGTCTCGGCGGCACGACGTGGGAAAAGGCCAAAACGCGGGTCAAGAAAGCGATGCGCGACATGGCCGAGGAACTGCTGAAGCTGTACGCGCAGCGCAAAGCGGTGCCTGGCCATGCGTTTTCGGCGGACACGCATTGGCAGGAGGAGTTCGAGGCGGCGTTCCCATACGAGCTGACACCAGACCAGACCAGCGCGATCCGCGACATCAAGAAGGACATGGAGACGGCCACACCGATGGATCGCCTCCTCTGTGGCGACGTCGGGTATGGCAAGACCGAAGTGGCGATGCGAGCCGCGTTCAAGGTCGTTATGGACGGCAAGCAGGTCGCGGTGCTCGCCCCGACGACGGTCCTCGCGTTTCAGCACCTGAAGACGCTGCGCGATCGATTCGCGGGGTTCCCGGTCGCCATCGACATGGTGAGCCGGTTTCGCTCGCGCCAGGAAATCAAAACCATTCTCGACGGCGTGGCCTCCGGCAAGGTGGACATCATCGTCGGCACGCACCGTCTGCTCTCGAAGGACGTCGTCTTCAAAGACCTGGGGCTCCTCGTTGTCGACGAGGAACAGCGCTTTGGCGTTGCGCACAAAGAACGCATCAAGCAGCTGCGCAAGCGGATCGATGTGCTGACGATGACGGCCACACCGATTCCGAGGACGTTGAATATGTCGCTCGTCGGCATCCGCGACATGTCGATTATCGAGACGCCGCCCAAGGATCGGCTCTCGATCCAGACCAACGTCGTGAAATTCGACGCACCGGTCATCGAGCGTGCCGTCCGCAACGAGCTCGCCCGCGGCGGACAGATCTATTTCGTGCACAACCGCGTGGAATCGATCTTCTCCATCGGACACCTGCTGCAGCGGCTCGTCCCGGAAGCGCGGCTCGTCGTGGGTCACGGGCAGATGGGCGAAGACGAGCTCGAGCGCGCGATGCTCGGTTTCGTCGAACGGAAGTTCGACGTCCTGCTCGCGACGACGATCGTCGAGAACGGGCTCGACATCCCGAATGCCAACACGATCGTGATCAACCGCGCGGACCGGTACGGCCTCGCGCAGCTCTATCAACTGCGCGGCCGTGTGGGCCGGGCCGATCGCCGCGCCTACG
>DASTZI010000176.1:0-18199 GCA_035764385.1 Vicinamibacterales bacterium | reverse complement strand
AGCACCGCTGTGTCGCCGTCGGCGATCGGTCGTCCCTCGACCGTCTCGTGCTTCGCTCCGCGCTCGCGCAGCCGTTCGAGCGTTTGATCGACGGCATCATCGGTAATCGTGGAGGACGGTTGACGAAGGGTAATCGTCGAGAGATCGCCAGGGTCGAACGGGGGGACGGTTTCAATTGCCGCGGTGAACTTGAGCGGCTCACCTTCGCGCAGCGACACGTCTTTGATATCAGGAGTGGTGACCGGCTCGATGCCCCGCTCCTGCAGCGCTTCCTCGACCGCGCGCGGAATCAGGTCGTGCATCACATCGTGATGGATCTGCTCGCGGAAGCGCTGCTTGATGATGTTGGAGGGGACTTTGCCGGGCCGGAAGCCAGGCAGCCTCGCCTGCTTCGAGTAATCCCTGGCCACACGGTCGATCTCCGCGTCGACTACGTCGCTCGGAATCTCGATCGTGATGTTCTTCTGTGTCTCGCTGACGTCCTGGAACTCAGTTTTCATCGGTGAGGTGGTCCGCCTTCGCGCGCGCGTGCTTGCACTCCGTAGCTCGCGCTACGGCGGACAGGCGCGAGCGAAGGAGTGCGAAAGGAGGGACTCGAACCCCCATACCCTTTCGGGTACCAGATCCTAAGTCTGGCGCGTCTGCCAGTTCCGCCACTTTCGCGTTCAAAGCAGCCTACCACGCCTTCGCTCGACGACTCCCGCGCGAGGTTCGGCGAGGCAGCCACGCCTGTGCGCGTCAGGGCCAAAGCCAACGGCTAAGGTAAGGCCCTAAGCCAGTGCAGCCTGCCCTCGCCAGGCGTGGTAGGCTAGCGCCCACTTGACGGAATTCCGCACCGACCTGTTTCACGGTTTGTTCGTCTGGCAGCGCGCTGGGTCTGAACCCGGGCGCCTGACGCGGCACTCGAACGCACCGAACGCTGTGCCTGATCCGGCGACAGGGCGCCTTCTGAAGGTTGCCAGTGTGGAGATCAGCGACCGGGCGGTCTGTCCGGCATGTACGCAGCTTGGTGGCGGTGGCTACGTTTCCTTTGTATCCGACCTGCGCCTTGCGTTCGCGTGTCCCAGCTGCCGCAGGCTCGTCTGGATCGCCGGCGCGTAAGCCTTCAACATTCCCGGACGCAGAACGTTCGTCACGACCAGCTCGGTCACCGGACCACGCGAATCCGCGCGTGAGTTGATAGCACGTCGCGCCGCAACCTGTTCGATGCGGAGATGGGCCAACTTCGCTTCGCGTGTCGAATACAGCCTCTTAATCTCCGGCGCAGAGGAATTCGACAAGACGACGTGCGCCCCGCGTTCGGCGGCTTCAATCAACTCGTGTTGCAGCCGGGCCTGGTCGTCCAGCGTGAATCCGCCAGACGTGTAGTTCGCAAAACAGGACGTCCGGCTCAAGGGCGCGTACGGCGGGTCACAGTAAATAAAGTCGCCTTTGCGCGCGTCGCGGAGGGCGCCCTCGAACGGACCGCGGACAAGTGTCACGCCACGGCTCCGCAGTGCCGCCGCGACCTGTCGCAGGTGTACTTCATCCAGGATCCGAGGATTCACGTACCGTCCGGCAGGCACATTAAAGGCGCCAGCCTTGTTCAGCCGGAACAGGCCGTTGAAACCGGTCCGATTCAGGTAGATCAGCATCGCCGCCATTTCCGGCGTATACGTGCCGCTCGCGGCTGCCCGCATCGGGTTGAACCGGGTATCCCGCACTTCGTAGTAGAAGTTCGTCCCACGCGCATCGTGCTCGTGCGCAAGCCGTCCAAGCGCGGCGATCACGTCGTCGGTGCGCGACGTCAGCATGCTGTAGCAGCCAACGAGATCGGCGTTGTCGTCGACGAGCCAGGCCTGTCGGCCTTCGAGCCGGCCGGCGGCATGCAGGTCGAAAAAGACGGCGCCGCTGCCGAAGAACGGTTCGATGTAGCGCTGAAAGGCGACCGGATAGAAGCCGCGGAGTGTCGGAAGCAGTTGGCGTTTGCCGCCTGCCCATTTCAGCAGGGGACGTCCGGCGGCGACGGGGGATGCGAGCGATTGCACGTTGCTCATTATCGGCGCGAATTGCACAGCCGATACTAGTAGTACTCATGGCAGTGCCGCTGATCAGTGTGCTGCTCACCGCGTACAACCGCGAGCAGTACATTGCCGCGTCGATCGAGAGCGTGCTGGCGCAGAGGTGCGGCGACTTCGAGCTGATCGTTACTGACGATCGATCCTCGGACGGCACCCTATCGATCGCGCGCGAGTACGAACGGAGGGATTCCAGGGTTCGCGTGCACGCGAACGAGCAGAACCTCGGCGACTACGGCAACCGCACTTACACCGCGTCGCTTGCCCGGGGCCAGTTCCTGAAATTCCATGACTCCGACGACATCATGTACCCGCACTGCCTGGAGGTGATGGTTCGCTATCTCTCTGCAGCGCCCGCAGCAGCGTTTGCCTTGTCCGCCCATCGGGCATGGGCCGGCGCGCCGTCCCCGATCGTTTCGACGCCGTATCTGAGCTATCAACGCGAATTTCTCGGCTTTGGCATGTTCAACCAGGGCCCGGCCAACGCCCTCTTCCGGACCGAGGCCTTCAATCGTCTCGGAGGATTTGCCGACCTCGGTCCACATTCCGATCTCGCGTTCTGGCTGCGGGTGTGCCGATCCGTGAATGTCCTGCTGATACCTGCCGACCTTTATTGGTACAGGGTTCATGACGGGCAGCATCTCCGGACGTGGCAAGCGGCCTTCGATCAAGCGAAGGCGGCGGGCTTCTATTGGGACGCTCTGAACCACCCCGAATGTCCGTTGAGCGGTGCAGAGCTCGCCATGGCCCGACGCAATGTCGCTTTCGCCGCGGCGAAATTGGCGCTCAGGGCCTTGAAGACCGGACGTGTGCAACTCGCCGCGGCGTACCTGCGGTACAGCGGCCTGAGCACCCGGGAGTGGGCTCGCTACCTCCGCCCGCCTCGCCGCGCGGCGGCGGCCGGCGCCCCGCAACCAGCCGGTTAGCACACCAGTAAACCTCCCGTTTGCCTGCACAATTCTGCCGCTTCAGCCGATAAATCGGGTGGATTCGGCTCTCTGCATACATGTTTGGTAGGTCCCCGACCACCTGCCGGCGGTACGACGAGTCGCCGGATGTCCTCAATGAATAGTCAACAACCTGACAGCGCTTGTTCTGTAAGCGAGAGGGCGAAGCTATGTGCGGGCGTTTTGATGTGCGCGGCACTCGTCGCATGCGCACGTGATCGAGTCACCGCGGTTTATGACGCAGGCGGCGCGATCAGGCGTATCGACTACGACACCGATCTCGACGGTCGCATCGACATGCGGGCGTACCTTCTCAACGGACGGACGGTTCGCATCGAAGCGGACGGCAATGGCGACGGCGTCGTTGACCGCTGGGAGTACTACGGAGCCAATGGCAGTCTCGATCGGCTCGGTACCTCAAGCGAGTCGGACGGCGTCGAGGACACGTGGGTTGTCCAGTCTGGCGACCAAATGCGCGTCGATATCTCGACGCGCCGTGACGGTGTTGCGGACCGACACGAACTGCACGAACACGGCACCCTTCTCCGCGCCGAACAGGACACCAACCGCGACGGCCGAATTGATCAGTGGCAACGGTTCGAACACGGCAAGCTGCGTGAGCTGCTCATCGACACCACGCTCGCCTCGGGTGAGCCGAATCGTCGGCTGGTCTATACGGAGAACGGCGTACTCGAACGCGTCGAGTCTCCGATCTCCACTCAATAGGATGAACGCGTCCTCACATCGTGCGGCGGCCGTTGCACTCCTTGCGGTGCTCGCTGTGGCTTACCCCGCGCGCGCGCAGGAACAGGAACCGGTGAAGGATGGCCGCTTCATCACCGGCCCGCTCGCCTGGACGCCGACGTTCGAGCTTCGCGACGCAGGTATCGATTCGAACGTGTTCAATACGCCGACGGACCCGAAGGAAGACATGACGGCGACGGCACGGTCGCAAGTGGATTCCGTGCTGAAGCTCGGGCTGTTGCGGGCGACGACCGTCGGCACCCTCGCGTACAACTACTTCGACCAGTACAAGAGCCAGCGAGGCCTCAATCGGCGCGTCGCGACCCATCTCGAGGTTCCGACCATGCGCGTGAGTCCTGATGTGAGCGCGTCGTGGGCGCGGGTAAAGGAACGCTCGGGCAACGAGATCGACATCCGCACGCCGCGCACCGACCTCGCGTACGCAGGTGGCCTTCAGGCGCGGCTGACGAGCAAGCTCTCCGTCATCGCGACCGTCGGACGGCAGAAATCGACGTACGACAGCGGAGTCACGTTCCACGACACCGAGATTGCCCGGCAGCTGAATCGCGAATCGACGATGGCGATCGTGACGGCACGCGTTGCGCTGACACCGCTGACGTCGCTGTCCATTGATGCAACCGCGGCCCACGACAGCTTTCCATTCCGACCTGTGGCTGCCACTGACAACGGACGTATTGACGCGCGTCTGGAATTTGCGCCCGACGCGATCATTCGCGGCGCGGCAAGCGTGGGCTACCACTCGATGCAACCGTATTACACGCAGACGACGCGAGCGACCACGGCGGCGTTTTCCGGCATCACATCATCGGTCGACCTTGGCTATACGCTGCTCGGTGTCACCCGTTTCCTGGCGCACTTTGCGCGTGACGCGAACTATTCGCTCTATGTGGACCAGCCGTATTACCTCTCGACGTCCGGAGGTCTGCAGATTCTCCAGCGGCTGTTCGGTCCCATTGATCTCGACGTGCGGGGAAGTATCGAGCGCCTCGACTATCCCCAGACGGACATCGAGCCTGCGTATCTCGACACCGCCCAAACACTCGTTGGGGGGTTGTCAATTCAGGTGTCGCGTGAAGCGGTGCTCTCGCTGCTCTATGACAACAGCGAGCGGCGTTCCGCACGCGGTCGCGAGTTCGGGTATCAGCGCCGGCGCGTCTACACAACGATCACCTATGGATTCTGATATGAAGAAACTACTCACGCCCGTATGCACCGTCGTTGCGATGTTGGTGGCCTGCATCGCCGCCGCGCAGTGGCCGGGCACTTCTGCCGATCCGTCGCCGGGCACACCAACACCGCCGACGCAGGTCATCGCAAACCGGCCCACCGATTACGTCGTCGGCTCGCAGGATGTCCTGAAGATCACGGTCTTTGACGAGCCGACCATGTCCGGCAGCTACAGGGTGGATACCGATGGCAGCTTTCAGTACCCGATGCTCGGCCGGCTGCCAGTGGGTGGAATGCGCATCCGCGAAGTCGAGCAAATGCTGAAAGCCAGGCTGGAAGACGGCTACATCAAGCGGGCGCAGGTGGCCGTAGACGTCGAGCAGTTTCGCAGCCGGAGCATTTTCGTCGTGGGCGAGGTGCGCACGCCGGGAAAGTATGCGATGGCGCCGCAGATGTCGCTCATCGAAGCGTTGGCGGCCGCGGGCTCGACGACGCCGGCAGCCAGCACCGAAGTGATGATTCTGCGACCGCGCGACGCCGGGAATGCCAAGGCGCTTACGCCCGAACAAGTGGATCAGAGCAACCTGACGCGTGTGAACCTCGCCGACCTCCAACTCGGACGCCTCTCGCAGAACGTGACGCTCGTTGAAGGCGACACGATCTTCGTTCCGAAAGCCGAGAAGTTTTTCATTACGGGTCAGGTGCGGAGTCCCGGTGCGTACACCTACGAGCGTGGTCTGACGGTCCTGCAGGCGATTTCGCTGGCCGGCGGGTTGACGGAGAAGGGATCGAGCCGTCGGATCAAAGTGATTCGAGCCCTCAAAGGCAAGAAGACGCAGCAAGGCGTTGATCTGGCGGACGCAATCCAGCCGGGCGACACGCTGGTCATCCCCCAGCGCCTGCTGTAAAGCGCCTGACCCCTGATCCCTGATCCCTGATCCCTCCTGATACCTGATACCTGATACCCGATACCTGAAACCTCCTATGTGTGGCATCGGTGGCGCGTTCAATTGGTCCGAACCCGCGGGATTCGACGCGACTCGTACCGCCGCTGACCTGTGTGCTGCCCTCGCGCACCGCGGCCCGGACGGCGAGGGAACCTTCATCGATCGTGGTGTGCTGCTGGTGCATCGACGGCTCGCGATCATCGATCCGACGCCCGCCGGCCGCCAGCCAATGACGACGCCCGACGGCCGGTACACGATCGTTTTCAACGGGGAGATCTACAACTATCGGAATCTCCGTGCGGACCTTGCGAGGGCGGGCGTCCGCTTTGTCACCGCCTCGGATACGGAGGTGCTGCTCGCGCTCGTGGTGCGCGACGGAATGCAGGCGCTGAGCCGCGCGCGCGGAATGTTCGCACTGGCCATTTGGGACAACACGGCGCGGACGCTTACGCTGGCGCGCGATCGCTTCGGGATCAAGCCGCTTTACATTGCCAAAAGCCAGGGGGGTGTCGCATTCGCGTCGGAAATCGCAGCGCTGCGCCGAGCCGGGCTCGTCGAACGCGAGGTGTCGCCGGCCGGCGTGCTGGCGTTTCTCGCCTGGAGTTACATCCCGTCACCGCAGACATGGCTGCGCGGAGCTGAGCACTTGGCGCCCGGCACGTGGAAGACCTGGCACTCGGATGGCAGCCAGCAGAGCGGCACGTTCGCGGACTTCGCGCAGGTTTACGACGGTGACACGGTCCAGGACGAGCGCGAGCTCCTCGCCCGTGCCTCCGAGGCGATCCGCGACAGCGTTGCGGCGCACATGATCGCGGACGTGCCGGTCGGGATATTCCTCTCCGGCGGCATCGATTCGACGGCGATCGTCGCCCACGCGCGCACCGCCACGTCGGGCGAGCTCCACACCTACACCGTGGCAGGTGATGTGCCCTCGCTGTCGGAAATCGAACCTGCTCGCCGCGTGGCAACGTTCTTCGAGACGACACACCACGAACTGATGATCGGGGCCGCCGCGATGGAACGGGCGCTGCCGTCGATCATCCGGCGACTGGATGCGCCGAGCGCGGACGCCGTCAATTCGTATTTCGTGTCGCAAGCGGTCGCTGCGACGCGCATCAAGGCGGTGCTGTCGGGCGTCGGCGGCGACGAGATGTTTGGCGGCTACCCGAGCTTCCAGAGGATCCCCGCGGCGATGCGGACCGCCAGATGGCTGTCGCCGATGCTCCCCGTGACGGTGATCGCGGCATCGGCTGTTTCTGACTGGCGTGCGCGCAAGCTACAACATTTCGCGGGCGTTGGCGACGCCGCGTCCGCGTACCGAGCCGTACGCGGCACCTTCATGCCTGAGGAGTGGTCGAAGCTGCTCGGCCCGGCGTTCGACGGACCGACTCGCCGCGCCGCGCGCGAGACACTTTCGGCGGCGGAAGCGCGGATGTTTCGAGACGTTCCTGCTGAGACGCCGCTGGCGACGGTCGCCAGAATGGAGACGGGCGCTTACTTGCGGGGGCAGTTACTCCGCGATATCGACGCTGTATCGATGGCGCATGCGCTCGAAGTGCGCGTTCCCTTTGTCGACCACCGCCTGGCCGCAAGCATCTGGCCGTCGCTCGGCCACCATCCCGACCTGCTGCAGGGCAAGCACCTGCTCCAGCGAAGTGTTCCCGCCATGCCGGATGGCATCGCGGCAGGTCCGAAGCGCGGCTTCACGCTGCCGTTCGACGCGTGGATGCGCTGCGGCCTGCGCGAAACCGCGCTGCGAGGCGTCGAATCAACGGTGGCCCTGGGGTGGGTCAACGCGCGCGCGGCGGCCGCGGTGTGGAGCGACTGGGAGCGCGGACGGGCGCATTGGTCGCGCGTGTGGTCGTTATCGGTGCTGGGCCAGTTCCTGCAGGAGGCACCGTGAGCGCACACGCGTCAGCGCTGCCCGTCACCCATATCCGTCCAGGCGCGCGATCGATGTCGTTCACGTTGCGCGAAATCTGGCAGGCGCGCGAGCTGTTGTATTTCCTCGTCTGGCGCGACATCAAGGTCCGCTACAAGCAAACGGTCCTCGGAATTGGCTGGAGCGTCCTGCAGCCGTTTCTCACGATGGTGGTTTTTACCATCTTCTTCGGCCGGCTTGCGAAGGTGCCGTCGGACGGCGTGCCATATCCCGTGTTCTCGCTCGCCGCTCTCGTGCCATGGACGTATTTCGCGACCGCGGCCTCGAGCGGCGCTGCATCGCTCGTCGGCAGCCAACACCTCGTTGCCAAGGTGTACTTCCCGCGCGTACTCGTCCCGCTGGCAGCGGTCCTGATGCCCGTTGTCGACCTGGCGGTGTCGTTCGGCATGCTGGTTGCGCTCATGGCCTGGTACCACGTCGTGCCGACGCCGGCGCTCGTCGCGTTGCCGTTCTACGCTGTCCTCGGCGTGCTGACCGCATTTGCGGTGACGCTCTGGACGTCCGCGCTGACCGTGCGCTATCGGGATATGCGCTACGTCCTGCCGTTTGTCATCCAGATCTGGCTCTTCGTCTCGCCGGTGGCGTATCCGGCGTCAATGGTGCCCGAGCGGTGGCGGCCGCTCTATGCGCTCAATCCGATGGCAACGGTTGTCGAGGGTTTCAGAAGCTCGCTGCTCGGAACGCCGTCACCGGGTGCGATGGCGCTGATTGCGTTGGCGACGGTGGCCGCCGCGTTGGCTGCCGGCGTCGCCTATTTCCGATCCGTTGAAGGATCAATCGTGGATCTGGCTTAGCTTTGTCGGATATCGCGATCAGTATTCGCGGGCTCGGCAAGCGCTACACGATCGGCGCGCGCGAGCAGTACGACACGCTGCGCGACCGCATCGCCGCCGCCGCGTCGCGTCCGTTCCGCCGCATGGCGCCGGGCGGGCTCGGCGCGTCGACGACCATCTGGGCGCTGCGCGACGTGACGCACGATATCCGGCGCGGGGAGATTGTCGGCATCATCGGCGGCAATGGCGCCGGCAAGTCGACGCTGTTGAAGATCCTGTCGCGCATCACGACACCTACCGAAGGCGAAGCGGAAATTCAGGGCCGTGTCGGGTCACTCCTTGAAATCGGAACGGGATTTCATCCCGATCTCACCGGTCGCGAAAACATTTTTCTGAACGGCGCGATTCTCGGCATGCGCAAGGCCGAGATCGCGCGAAAGTTCGACGAGATCGTCGACTTCGCCGAGGTTGGAGAATTCATCGACACGCCGGTCAAGCATTACTCGAGCGGCATGTACGTGCGGCTCGGGTTTGCCGTGGCCGCTCAGATGGAACCGGAAATCCTCATCGTTGACGAGGTCCTCGCGGTAGGCGACGTGCACTTCCAGCGCAAATGCCTGGGCAGGCTCGACGATGTGGCTCGTGGTGGCCGAACAGTGCTGTTTGTGTCGCACAACATGGCTGCTGTGCAGCGGCTCTGCACATCCGCCATGCTGCTCGATCGCGGAAGGCTTGTTCGAATTGGCGACGTGCGCTCCACCGTTGCTGCGTATCTTAGCGGTGAAGCCCGGGGCGGTTTTGCGGCCGCGGTGCGGACCGGCGAGCCGCAGATTCTGTCCGCAGATCTTGAAGGCCTCGACGGACGCCCGCTCGAGAATCCATCGTGCTCCGATCCCATCGTCTGCCGCATCCGGTTCGCCTTACCGCGTCGTTCGCCGGGAACGCGGGTCGGCATCGGCGTGCTCGGGTACGACGGCACGACGGTGTTCACGACCAGCAACGCTGATGTAGGGACACCCTGCCCGTCAGGTCCTGGGGAGTTTGACGCGTGCGTAACGATTCCCTCCGACACGCTCCTGGCCGGCGACTTTCATCTCGCATTGTGCCTCTGGAATGCCGGCGCGATTCTCGACTTGCAGGAGCCAGCGCTCTCTTTCTCGGTTGACGCCGGCCGCTCGCCGCTCTACGCGGAGCGCGCGACGCGCAAGGGATACGTGCACGTCGACTGTGCCTGGTCAGTCGCGCCGCGCGTCGACGCGTCGGCCGCCGTGCTGACGTGATTCACCTCGGGTAACCCACTAACCACCAACCACTAACCACTAACCACCAACCGCCAACCGAAACGAGTGAACGTACGACACTTGATCATCGGCGCCGGTCCCACGGGTCTCGGCGCGGCGTGGCGCCTCGAGCAGCGTGGCATCACCGACTGGCTCGTTCTGGAAGCAGGCTCGGTTGCCGGAGGCCTGGCTCAATCCATCGTCGATGAGCAGGGATTCACATGGGATCTCGGTGGCCACGTGCAGTTCAGCCACTACGAGATGTTCGACCAGTTGATGGACGACCTCCTCGGGACCGACGGGTGGCTGTACCACGATCGCGAATCGTGGGTCTGGGTTCGGGATCGCTTTGTTCCTTATCCATTTCAGCTGAATCTGCATCGCCTGGCGGACGCCGATCGGGATGCGTGTCTCCGCGGCCTTGAAGAGGCTGCCGCCACCGTCTCGGCAGCCGCGAAGGCCACAAACTTCGACGAATGGATTCTGCAGACCTTTGGGACAGGGATCGCGGACCTGTTCATGCGTCCGTACAACCAGAAAGTGTGGGCTCGCAAGCCGGACCGCATGGACTGCCGATGGATTGGAGACCGCGTGGCTGTCGCGGATCTCGCGCGGGTTCGCGAAAACGTCCGGCTCGAGCGCGACGACGTGTCGTGGGGACCGAACAACCGTTTCAGGTTCCCTCGTCGTGGCGGCACGGGTGCCGTGTGGCAGGCCCTGGCCAGACGACTCACCACGGGGCGTGGGCGCGCGGGCCGCTTGATGTTCGGCGCGTCCGTTCGACATGTCGACACGCGGGAGCGGCGAGTCGCACTGGCTGACGGTCGTGAGTTTGGATACGAGCAGCTGATTTCGACCATGCCCCTCGATCGATTCGTGGCAGGGAGCGACCTCGCCCGCGACCTTCGCGCCGCTGTTGTCGACCTCGAGCACTCGTCCACTCACGTCGTCGGAGTCGGATTGCACGGTGCGCCCCCACCTCCGCTGGCGAAAAAGTGCTGGATGTACTTCCCCGAATCCAACTGCCCCTTCTATCGAGTCACGCACTTCTCGCACTATTCGCCCAACAACGTTCCGGATGCTTCGACACAATGGTCGCTGATGGCCGAAGTCTCCGAGTCAGCTCATTGCCCAGTCGACAGCGACACGGTGGTGGCCGATGTGGTGCGGGGGCTCATCGCAACGTCTCTCGTGTCATCGGAACGGCGAGTGCACCACACCTGGCACACGCGTCTCGAGCATGGGTACCCCGTGCCGTCGCTCAATCGGGACCGCGGCCTCGACGGAATTCAGACAATGCTTCGAGCGCGGCACGTGTACAGCCGCGGCCGGTTCGGCGCATGGAAATACGAGGTGTCGAACCAGGATCACAGCTTCGCGCAGGGTGTCGAGGCGGTGGATGCATGGCTGGACGGTACCGAGGAAGTCACCTTGCAACGGCCTGATGAAGTCAACGCGCGCCGGCCACGCTCAATGGCGAGGGCGTAGACCATTGCTCGCGCATTTCCGGCGTCTCGCGCGCGATGTGCGCCACGATATGTGGCCAACGCCGGAGCGCGCGGTGCTGCAGCAGCTCGAATGGCGAGCCATGCACGAGCCGCGCAGGCGCGGCGGGCATATTGCGGCGCCACCATATCGATTCGAGTACGTCGACGCGATGTCGACGTGGCCGCAGTGGGACGACATCTTCATCCATCAGTCGCTCGACTTCGAGAGCGACGCGCCGTCACCGCGCATTCTCGATTGCGGCGCGAACATCGGCCTCGCCTCGATCTACTTCACGCATCGTCATCCCCATGCGAAGGTGACAGCCTTCGAAGCCGATCCTCGACTCGCCTCGATGTGCCGCAGCAACCTGGCCGCCAATGATGGCGCCAAGCAGGTGGAAGTCAAAGAAGCCGCCGTGTGGACGGTTGAGGGGACGCTCGAGTTTGTCTGTGAGGGCACCGATTCAGGCGCCATCGCGTCGCTCGACGAGCCCATCCAGGGACCGGTAATGCCGGTTCTGTCAGTGCGACTGCGTGACTGGCTCGACGAACCGATCGATTTACTGAAGCTCGATATTGAGGGCGCCGAACTGTCCGTGCTTGAAGATTGTCACGATCGCCTTTGCAACGTCGGGGCGATGTGCGTCGAGGTTCACGAATCCAACGCGGGGAGACGGAAGACCGGTGCGATTTTCGATCTTCTGGCTGGAGCAGGGTTTGTGTTCGACGTGCGCGCGTTGACGCCACTCCCGTGGCGTTCTTCGCAGGTGCAGTCGCCCTTCAAGGATCCTTCGCTCAGCTGGGTCGCCACCGTGCGAGCATGGCGTCGCTGAATTCGCCGAGTGTCGTCGCGGTGCTTCCCGACAAGCTCGGAGGCGCGCTCAACATCGTCGAACGTCTGTTCAGGCATCGGAGGCCGGACGGCCTCGGGTATGGTGTGATCCTCACGCATAACCCGCTCTGGACGGATGCTCGATTCGGCGGCCGTTTCAAGGCCGACTACGAAGCGACCTTCGAATTCAAGTCGCCAGTCGAAAATCTCTACGCTGTCGTCCGACGGCTGCGTGCCGCGATCCCTGCCGGTGAAGGCATCCTTCTCGCCAACGATCTACTGGAACTGGCGATGGCATCGGCATGTGATTGCGGCAGGGCAGTCGTCCAGATCCTGCACGCCGACACGGACTATTACTACGACCTTGCCGCACGCCACGACGACGTCATCGATGCGTTTGTCGTCTACGGCCGGACGATGGAACGCCGGCTGAAAGAACGATTGCCACATCGGTCCAACGACATTTACTTCATGCCGTACGGAATGCCGCAGCCTCCGCGGCGTCGAAGCGCCGTATCCAGAAAACTGCGGCTGCTCTTCGCCGGTCGACTGGAGCACGTCCAGAAAGGGGTGCTCGATCTGCCGTCGATCGATCGCATTCTGGCCGAGCGCGGCATCGATGTGCAGTGGACCATCGTCGGCAGCGGGCCGGACGAGCAGGCGTTGCGGCATGCGTGGACATCGCCACGAGTGAGCTTCCTCGGCACCAGAACGCATGAAGAAGTGATCGATATCGCTTCGGAACATGACGTCTTCGTGCTCCCGACACGATGGGAAGGCGTGCCCGTTGCCCTGCTCGAAGCGATGAGCGTTGGGCTCGTGCCGGTGGTGAGCCGGGTCGAAAGCGGCGTTGCCGAGATTCTCACCGAGGACATCACTGGATTGATGCCGCCGGTTGGGGATTGTGGAGCCTTTGCGGACGCGATCGCGACACTCCACGCCAATCGACAGAAGCTTGAGTCGATGAGCGCAGCAGCGGCGGCATACGTTGAAACGCATCACGATGTTCGCGAGCGCACAGACGCGTATCAGACCCTCTTCGCAGAGTTCAAGCATCTGAAGCGGCCCCGCCCGCGCACAGGCTCGCTTCCGTATGGAAGCAGGCTTGATTCGCCGTGGCTGCCAAACACGGCGGTACGTACCGTTCGTTCCGTCATCCGACGGGTTAAAGGCAAGCCCGCATAAGGAAAGCCGGCCAGTCGATTGCGCATTGTTCAAGCCGCTGGTTGGTACCTCCCAACGTCGAATGGTGGCACCGAAATCTACGTATCCGAACTGGCGAAGCGATTGCGGGCCGCCGGCCATGAGGTGCTGATTGCGGCGCCAGAGGCGCTCGGGCAGCCGGAGCGCACCTACGACCTGGACGGGTTCAAGGTGTATCGGTACCCGATTCCGCCGCGGGCCACGCGCGACGAGGCTCAAGGACGCGTCATCGTTCGCGGCGCCGAACTGTTTCACGAGTGGCTTCGCCGTGCGGCGCCGGATGTCGTGCACGTCCACACCTATGTGACGGGGCTCGGCCTCGCGGAAATCCGCGCCGCGAAACACGTCGGCGCGAAGGTCGTCGCGACGACACATGCGGCCAGCCTCGGGTTCACGTGTCAACGCGGAACGATGATGCGCTGGGGCTCGAAGCTGTGCGACGGTTTCGTGCGGCCGGTGAAATGCGCCGCCTGCCAGCTGCAGCACCGCGGTGTCGCCGTGCCAATCGCCGTCGGCGCGGCACTGATGCCGCCATCGATCGGCGCGATCGTCGGTCGACTGCCTGGGCAAGTGGGCACGGTGCTCGGCATGACGAACCTGATTACCCACAACCAGTCGGCACAGCACGAGATGCTGAGTCTGGTCGATCGCTTCGTCGTCCTCAGTCAATGGGCTCGCGATGTGCTGATTGCCAACGGGGGTCCGCCGGAAAAAATCACGCTGAATCGCCTCGGTGCGCGGTTCCCTCGCGCGGCAACGCCGACGCGCGGCGTCGGTTCACCGCTGACCGTGGCGTATGTCGGCCGATTCGACCCAATCAAGGGCGTTGACGAACTCGCGCGTGCGATCGCGTTGGTGCCGAAATCGGCGCCGATCAGATTCGAGTTTCATGGGCCGGTGCAGTACGTCACCGACCATGCCGTCGTCACTTGTCTGAAGTCGATTGTCGGTCCCGATGCGTGGGTCGTCTTTGGCGGCGAGCTCGACGCTGCAGGCGTCCGCGCTCTACTCGATCGCATCGACGTCATCTGCTGTCCGTCTCGAGGTGTTGAAGGCGGCCCCACGATCGCGCTGGAAGCGCATGCGGCTGGCGTGCCCGTCATCGGTTCAGCCATCCCTGCGTTGACGGAGCTCGTTCGCGACAACGTCAACGGTCGTCTCTATCCGGCAGGGAATGCGCGGGCGCTGGCTGCGATCCTGAAAGAGCTCGCGGCCAATCCGGAGCGCGTGGAGGAATGGCGGAGCAATCTGACGTCCGTGCGCACGATGGACGACGTGACCGCAGACTATCTCGCGATGTACGCCGCATGATCGGTGGCACCGCGATCAAGGCGCTGCTCGGTCCAAAGTGGACCACGTGGGCGAGAACGGTGACGCGTGGCCTCGAGCGTCCTTCATGGGGAAACCTCCGACGCGTAAAGCCTCTGTCGGAGACGTACGGGTTCGATCGGGGGACGCCGATCGACCGCTACTACGTCGACAAGTTCCTGTCGGCGCGCGCCGCGCTCATCTGCGGCCGCATTCTGGAAATCCAGACAACCGACCATGCGCGCCGATATGGGACCGGCGCGACGGTCATGCATACGCTCGACATCAACGCGGAGTTTCATCCGACGTATCTATGCGATCTGGCTGCCGCGGACATTGTGCCGTCCGGCAGCTACGACTGTTTTCTGCTGCCGAACACGCTCTGTTTCCTCCGGGATCTCGAGATTGCACTTCGTCAGGCGCGCCGCATCGTGCGACCTGGTGGTGTGATCCTGGCCACCGTGCCGACGTTTGTGCCGCTCACGCCGGACGCCCCTGACTACTGGCACGCGAGCGCCGACGGGTGGCGGGTGATTACGGATCGTGTCTGGCCCGATTGCGACACGCGCGTGGAATCACACGGAAACTGCCTCGCGGCGGCGGCAGCCATATACGGCATCGCCGTCGAGGAGCTGACCGCGGCGGAACTTGATGCAACCGATCCGCGGTATCCCGTGCTCGTGACGATCGAATGCCGGATACGGTGAGGATCGCGCCACGTCACTCTTGGGTGCGACGGGCTATCAAGCAGTCGCTGTTCGCCGTCGGCTACTACCACCAGCGTCTGTCGGCCGCCGCGTTCCCCGGCGTCGCCGTGCTCTGTTATCACGGCATCCGCCTATCGGACGACGAGCCGGTTCCGTTCAGCGATCTGCATGTGACGAAGGCAACCTTCGAACAGCATTGCCGTCTGCTTGCAAACGTCTGCGACCCGATCTCGCTCTCCGAACTACGTGACGCGCGTCTCGGCCGCTCGCTTCCTCCACGTCCCGTGATTGTGTCCTTCGACGATGGCTATCGTGGCGTCCTCGATCACGCACTGCCGATCCTGGAGCGTTACGGCATTCCCGCAGCCGTGTTCGTCTCTGCCGCACCCGTGCTCGACCGGCGGCATTTCTGGTTCGACGCTCTGTGCCGCCGGCAGGGTGAGGCAGCAGTTCTGAAAGCACGTGCGCTGCCGTACCACGAGTGGCGGGCGCTCATGGAGGAAACGGCGAGCGCGCTGGACGAAACCGAATCGCATCGGCCGCTGACATCGGCAGAACTGCAACGGTTGGCAACAAGTCACTTGATTGAAATCGGCGCCCATACGATGACGCACCCGACGCTCGCTCTCGCACCCGTTGAGGACCAGCAGCGCGAGATCTCGGGCTGCAGGGCCGCATTGGAGCGTGTGCTCGGAAAACCCGTGAACGCGTTCGCGTACCCGTACGGAAACGTGTCCGAAGACTACACCGCCGAGTCGGTGAACGTTGTGCGTGATGCGAGGTTTGACCTTGGATTCACCACATGCGAGTCGTTTGCGACAGTGAAAGACGATCCGCTCCAGATACCGCGCTTCATGATGCTCGACACCGTTGGTGACGCCGAACTGGCGCACCGTCTCGCGCATTCATGGCACGCGGCCGCTTCATGAAGCCACGCGTCTGCGTCGTGACCGCGGGTCATCTGTCAACCTGTCCGCGGATGCTGAAGGCAGCGGATGCACTGCACGATGCGGGATACCGGGTCCGCGTCGTCAGCACGCGTCATGTGAGCTGGGCCTGGCAGACCGACTTGTCCGTGAGAGACCGTCGACGCTGGGCATGGCAGGTCGTCGACTACGACCGTGCGAGCGCGCGTCGCAAACAGGTGTCGAGCGGCGTGCGCTTCCGCGGAGCACAAGCTGCGGCACTCGCAGCCGGTCCTGCTCGCGTGCCACTCGCGATGGCCATTCGCGGCTACAGCCGCATGCACGACGAGCTCGTCTCGGCGATTGCGTCTGAGCCCGCGGATTTCGTGTACGGCGGGACGACGGGAGCACTGGCGGCGGTCGCCAGCGGCGCGCATCGGCTCGGTGTGCGGTTCGGCCTCGATCTCGAGGACTTTCACTCGGCGGAGCAGACCGGCGACGGCAGCTCACTCGCCCACGCGTTGGCGGAGCGCATCGAATCGGATGTGCTGCCGAGGGCGGCGTTTCTCACCGCAGGCAGTCCGATGATTGCCGACGCGTATTCGGCGAAGTACAACGTTCGTCCGGCGCCGATTCACAACACGTTTTCCATCAATTTCGCTGCCGCGTCGAACCGGCGCGGCCCGCTTCGCTTGTACTGGTTCAGCCAGACGCTCGGTCCTGGACGTGGGCTCGGGGACGTCATTGCAGCCGTTGGCCGATCCGGAATCACCGCGGAGCTTCATCTTCGGGCTCGACCGATACCGGCGTATGCGGAAGCTCTCGCACGTTCTCAGACGCGGTTGGCGCCCTCTCTGAAGATCGTCTTTCAGGATCCCGAGTCGCCTGACCGGATGATCGAACTGGCACAGGGGTACGACCTCGGCGTCTCGACCGAGGATGGAGCGGTTGTCAACCATCGCCTGTGCCTCGGGAACAAGATCTTCACGTATCTCGCGGCCGGAACTCCCGTGCTCCTCACGGCGACGCCGGCGCAGGCTCGGCTTGCGGCGGATCTCGGAGCCGCTGCGACGCTCTACCAACCCGGCGACGTCGACGCGCTCGCGACGATTCTTCAGCGCTGGGACGGCGATCCGAATCTGCGATGCGTGGCCGCCCACGAGGCGCGCGCCGCCGCGCGCCGGCGATGGCACTGGGAACACGGCGACGATCGTGGAACGCTCCTCGCCGCATTCGGTGCCGCGCTCGGGTAATGCGGATTCTCTTGATCATGGACCCGCTGATTCCTGTGCCTCCGCGGCACTACGGCGGCATTGAACGGGTTGTCGCAGACCTGGCCAATGAGCTCGTGCGTCGCGGGCACTCGGTCACGTTGTGGGCGGCGCCGGGGTCGACGACAGACGGAACGACCGAGCCGTTCGGAAAAGAAGGCGAGTGGACGCGCTGGAGCAATGCGCGAAACACGATGGTCGTCACCGCGCGGTTCCTGAGCCGGCCCCATTCGTACGACCTCGTTCACAACTTCGGACGGCTTGCATATCTGACGACGATTCTCAGCCGCGACATTCCGAAAGTGCAGACCTACATGCGGACGGTGAATCCGCAGAACATGCGTCGTGCTTCCTCACTCGGCGCGCGCCGTCTGCACTACACCGCCGTGAGCGCGGCGATTCGCGACACCGGGAAATCGGGCGGCGGCACGTGGTCGGTCATCTACAACTGTGCCTCACCAGAGAAATATGCCTGCCGAACCGATGTCGACCCACGAACGGCGCCGCTGGTGTTTCTGGGGCGACTCGAGCGGTGCAAGGGCGCCCATACCGCGATTGATGTTGCCCGCCGCCTCAAACGGCGGTTGATCATTGCGGGCAACATCTCC
>DASTZI010000175.1:0-3773 GCA_035764385.1 Vicinamibacterales bacterium | reverse complement strand
GACGCGGACGGGGTGGTCGTCCTGCCGCACGCGCACGAAGAGGCGATTCTCACGGCGGCCGAAGAGATCGATGCGATCGAGCAGCAGATTCGAGCCGCCGTTGCCGAAGGGAAGACCCTTGCGGAAGCGCGGCGGCAGCTCGGATATCATCGCCTGCAGGCCAGGAAGCCCTAGACACACATGCGCCGCGTGGTGCTGTTCACGCTCATTGCGGGCGCGGCCGGGGTCCTGCTGCCGCATCTCGCGCTTGCCTGGTTCGCCTTTCCCTCCGCCGACGACTACTGCATCGTCAACGAAACGCTCAGCGATGGTTTCTGGTACATGCAGGTGCATTCGTACCTGACCTGGACCGGACGCTATGCCGCCGTTCTTCTGGAGAGCGTCGTGGTGCAGTTCGATCTCATCGGCGGCTATCGCTGGTTCTCGCTGGCGACGCTGATCGCGACAATCGCCGGGATCCACGCGCTGACGGCAGCGGTCTCGGCGCGGAACACTCCTCGATCTCAGGTCGTCGTGGTGGCGTTGATGGCCGCGGCCATCTTCGTGGGCGGCCTTCCATCCCTCGTCGAAGCGTTCTACTGGATGCCGGGCGAGGCGTCGTATCAGTGGGGAACCGCCGCGTACGTCCTGTGGCTGGCATTGTTGCTACGAGGTGCAAGCGGTGAAGAGCCCGCTCGCCGGCATAGCGTTCGGCGCGCCGCGGTCGTTGCGCTGACGCTGGTGATCCCCGGATTCAATGAAGTGATGGCGCCGATCATCTTTGCCACGCTGGCCGCCATCCTCGTTGCGAATCGACGGCATCGTTTCGAGGACGATCGCTTCCTGCTGACGCTCGTCGGACTGGTTGCGGTGCTGACGGCGGTGTCCTTTCTTGCGCCCGGGAATCACGCACGAAGCATCACCTACGCTGACATCCCGTCACGTCACAACCTGTCGTTCGCGTTGCTTGAGACAGGACGGCAGACCGCGCGCTTCATCCTTCGCTACGGCTCGTACCCCGCGATGTGGCTGGCGGCGCTCGCCGCGTGGTGGTGGGGAGAGTCACGGCTGCCGGGCACGCTCAAGCCGCAGGGGCGGTTCGCACGCGACGGCGCAGTGCTCGCGGCGATTGTGGGGGTGATCTACCTGACGCTCTTTCCCGTGTACTGGGAATACGGGGCGGAGAATGTTTCCGGCGAGGGACGCACGTATAACGTGACGTATGTGGCCATGTGTGCCGCGGTCCTCTGGGTGGCGGGTCATCTCGTTGCCCGCGTGCCGGATGGATTCAGGGTCGGGCGGCAGGGCGGGATCGCGGGCAGCGTGATCGCCGTTGCCGTCGCGCTGCTCGTCGTTGCGACGCCGTCGACGCTCACGACGTTCAAGGCGCTGAAGATGGCACCAGAGTACTTACAAGCTGAACGCGCCCGCGCTGCCTACCTGCGTACCGCGCCGCACACCGGAACGGTCTTCGTGGATGGCTTATCAGTGCGGCCGCCGGGCCTCTTCTGGGCCGACATCCAGACGGATGTGGGGCACTGGATCAACGACTGCGTCGCGAAGTACTACGGTCTGAAGGCGGTCCAGTCGCGCATGTAGCGAGAGTCGCGTACGTAGCGGCGGGTCTTACCTGGCCTGAGCAATGTCGAAGGCAGACCCGCCGTCACGTCGTCGCCGGTTGACCGAACAACCCCGGCAACTTGTGGGTGAGCTCTTCCTCGCCCATCAGGTCAGCCGCGCGAATCGCTTGCTGGTACATCGAGGCCGCTTGCCTGGGCTGCTTGACCAGGGCCACGGCGCGTGCATAAGCCGCGAGTGCCGCCTCCGAGTCACCAAGGTATAGGTGGGCCTCGCCTTCAGTCGCATAGCGCCAGACGTCCTGGTGTCCAGACTCGCCGGCGTAACGGAGGGCCTTCACCGCGAAGTCACGGGCGGATGTCACATCACTCCCGTACGCAAGATCCATGAAGGCGCAGTTGATCGCGTGATAGAACGCCTGTCCCGCATCTGGCTTCGCTTCCGCCTTGATGAGGCCCTCGAGATAGAGCGCGATCGCTCGTTCGGCGTCAGCGCGCCGATGCTCGACGAGCCAGCGACGCTTGAGTCGCCCTGCAAGGACGCCGAGAGGATCGGTGCCGAGCCGGTCTTTCATGCTGGTCAGCAGCTCGATTGCGTCAGCCTGCCGGCCGTCCGACTCGAGCGCGAGAGCCAGCGAGACGAGACCTTGATCGTCGAGCTCGTCGCGGTGCGGCCACATCGTATCGATGGCGCGCCGGAATTGCCTCGATTCGACTGCACGCAGCGCGGAATCCAGGAAATCAGCGGTGGGACCATCGCCCGATTCTACGAGACCGGACACCGTTTGCACGGCGACCTTGTATCCGAGATGCTTCGCGTCGGGTGGCTTGACGATCTCCAGAGGGTTTCCGTAGACCACGCACTGCTGCGATTCCGGAAACGGCTCTATCGAAGAACTCCGCGGCACGAACTCATCCCGGTCCCCGCCGATCGCGATGAATTTGAATGGCGGCTTGGCGCCCACGTCGGTATTCCACTGCGCGCGCAAGCCCGTGATGAAGTCGCTGCCCTTTGCCATGTCTCGCACCTGCCGCTTCCAGAATTGGAACGGCGACGCCTTCTCGAGTCCGGCGCTCGGAGTGCCGAACAGCAAGACGTGCGACACACGCTGGCGTAGCGCAGGGTTGGTGAGCAGCGCTTTCTGCAGGAGGAGGCCGCCCATGCTATGCGCCATCATCGCGAGTGCCTTGTATCCCCCCAGCGGCGGGACATCGGTTACTGCGTTCAGCAGTCCGCCGAGCGTGACGAGAGCGGGGTCAGCACTCCAGATGCCGGCAAGATCGAACGACAGGCTCGTCGAGTACCCGATGCTGTAGACGTCCCAGTTATTGAGAGAGGGTTCATCCTTCAGCAGCGTTGGAAAGTTGCCCCAGGTCGTCGCTGCGTCGCCGCCGAAGCCGTGGATCATGACGACCGCGGCAGTCGATTGCTTGCGGCGATGAGGAATGAGTTCCGGTTTGTCTGCCATGAGGGAACCTCTACCATTTTTCTGAAACCGTGGCCGGGCGCACGATTCTATACCGCTCCTCGCAGCGGTGACGGCAGGCCCGCGTCGTCGAGAGCACGTGAATTGACACGGAATGCGAAATCCGGCGTATCTTTGCCGGACCCCTTAAATGCTTTGCGTAGGGGATTTACCGCGAGGCTCCATGGCAACAGGACTTCAGTCAGACCAAGGCACTTGTTTCGTCGTGATGGGTTTTGGCAAGAAGACGGATTTCGAAACCGGCCGAACGCTCGACCTCGACAAGAGTTACAAGTACATCATCAAGCCTGCAGTGATTGATGCCGGACTCGAGTGTGTGCGCGCTGACGAAATTCCGCACTCGGGCGTGATAGACGTGCCGATGTACGAAAAACTCCTGACGGCCGACGTGGTGGTTGCGGACCTTTCGACTTCCAACAAGAACGCCTTCTACGAGCTTGGCGTCAGGCACGCTCTGCGGCCTCACACGACGATCGTCATCTGTGAGGATGGCGCAAAGAGCTTTCCTTTCGACGTGAACCACGTGCTCGTCCGCCAATATCACCACATGGGCGAGGGGATCGACTTTGGAGAAGTCGAGCGCTTCCGTGCGGATCTGACCAACGCCATCAAGAGCATCCAGGCGAAGAAGCCGCCTGAGAACGACAGCCCTGTATATACGTTCCTCAGCCGTCTGACGCCGCCGGCCCTCGCTGAGGCGATGCAGGGCGTTGCTGCGGAGGTTGCCAAG
>DASTZI010000174.1:0-2091 GCA_035764385.1 Vicinamibacterales bacterium | reverse complement strand
GAATCGTCGATGCGAACATTCGTGTTCCGCATCGCTCACAACCGGGCGCTCGCCTACCTGTCGCGGCGACGAATGACCACGGTCGAGTCGCACGAGGACGTTCGCGATCGCGCACCCGATCCAGAGCGTACGCTCTCGGCCCGCCAGCAGAGCGAGCGGCTGTTCGAAGCGATTCGCTTGCTGCCGCTGGCGTATGCGCAGGTCGTCACCCTGACGCTCGAAGGCCTGGGCTATGCGGAGATTGCCGAGGTGCTGGGGATTCGCGAAAGTAACGTCGGCGCGCGTCGAACGCGAGACGCGCCGGGTGCGGTTTCTTTCCTGCTGCGCCGCGACGCGTGGGCGCCGGCGTCGATGACGACGACGGCATTTCTCGACCTGTCGATTCTTCGCAGCCGGCGGCGGCGCGAAGGGGTGGTGGCCCAGGCGGTTCTCTAGCAGGGTGCTGAAAAAGTGACTTCAAAGGGATCGACACGGTGATCCCGTCGTACTACGATGCTCCCGACCTTCAGGAAGGGAGCGTGGCGATGCGAGGAGACGATCCGCGCAACGATTCGATGTTCAGCTATGTGACGCCGGAAGCCCGTGTGCGGCCCGATCATCCGCTCCGCCCGATTCGGCGGATGACCGATGCCGCGCTCGAGCGACTGTCGCCGCGCTTCGACCGGCTGTATTCGGCCACGGGACGTCCGTCGATCCCGCCGGAGAAGTTGCTGCGCGCGTTGCTGCTCCAGTTCCTGTACAGCATTCGCAGCGAACGCCTGCTGATGGAGGAGCTGGAATACAGCATCCTGTATCGGTGGTTCGTCGGACTCAGTCTCGACGATCCGGTGTGGGACGCGACCACGTTCACCAAGAACCGGGACCGTCTGCTCGACGGGGATATCGCGGACGCGTTCTTTGGCGAAGTACTCGCGGCGATCAAGCAGGACGGACTGCTCTCGGATGAGCATTTCACGGTCGACGGCACCCTGCTCGAGGCGTGGGCGAGTCACAAGAGTTTCAAACCGCGGGGCACCAAGGGGACGCCGCCCGACGATCCGAAGAATCCGACCGTGAGTTTTCACGGCGAGAGACGACGCAATGACACCCATCAGTCGACGACAGATCCCGATGCGCGTCTCTTCAAGAAAGCGGTTGGCCGGGAAGCCAAACTCGGCTATCTCGGTCACCTGCTCACCGAGAATCGCCACGGCTTGATTGTGGACACGGCGGTGACAGCGGCGACCGGCACTGGCGAGCGGGACGCCGCGATCGTCATGCTCGGCGAGCTGCCGCTGACGAGCCGTCGCGTCACGGTCGGCGCGGACAAGCTGTACGACACGCGCGACTGGATCGACGCGGTCCGCACGATGCGAGTCACACCGCATGTGGCCCAGAACGTCGGGCGCCCCGGCGGCAGTGCCCTTGACGGGCGCACGGTGCGACACGCTGGGTACGGGGTCAGTCAACGCAAACGGAAACTGGTCGAGCAGGCCTTCGGCTGGATGAAAACCGTCGGCTTGCTGCGCAAACTCCGCCACCGCGGCGGACGTCTCGTCGATTGGCTGTTTACCTTCGGCGCCGCCGCGTACAACCTGGTGCGGTGGCGCAACCTCATGGCGCAACCGGCGTGACCGTGACGGCGACCGACCCATTCGAATCATTGCGATGAACACTTCACCATCAACGAAGATGAACACCGGGTGCTGAACCCAGGTTTTTCAGCACCCTGTTAGAGACGCAACGTTGGCGCGGGTGATCCGTGTCAGCGGACTGTACCGGTTGGCCGAGTCGCTCCCGTTGTACGTGCGCCAGCCCCCGGGTTGCGGCGGACCCCACGCCACAGTGCGCGCGGGCCGGGCAGCCGGCGGCGGAAGGATGGTCTCGACGTTGACGCGGCGCAGGTACCGAGCGAGAGCCAGCAGGTCATCGGCGGGCAAGTCGGCGAAGGCGGGCATCCCCGCGCCCGGATTGCCACGCTGCAGATAGCCGAGCAATTGCTCGATCGACTGTGCCGCGACCCGCGGATTCATCACGAGTCCCGGCGCCCTCGCCGTGCCGCGGGCCTCGTCGCCGTGACATGTCGCGCAGCGATCGGTGAACAGCGGAGGA
>DASTZI010000173.1:0-7499 GCA_035764385.1 Vicinamibacterales bacterium | reverse complement strand
GCCAGGAACGCCATCGGATCCGGTCCACTGGCGGCGGCTGATCCTTGCGCGCCGGCTCGAGTTGCGAGCGCCGCAACCGCGAACGCAGCGATGACCAGCAGCAACGTTTGGATTTTCGACATGGTTCCTCTTGTTCGGGCTCGCTGAGTACGGAGAACAGTTGCGTTCAGCCTACGGTACAAACGTTCCCGAGGTAGCCGGCACCGCCACAGTAAGTAACGTCTTGCACCTGGACGAGGATTCCATCTGGATCCGTGAAGTACAACTCCGGCGTGCCGTCTTTCGCTCCGCCTCGATCTTCCTTGCGTATGCTGACGTAATGTCGCAGAGGACCGACCGGTCCCGTCTGATTGTCTCGCGGCTTGATGCCATAACTTTCAAGCGCCTTGATGATCGCGTCTTGATCGAAACGCTCAACATTCAGGCACCAATGATTGATGCCCGGCTGCCTCGTTGTGGGGCCGGCTCCCGCGGCGAACATTGCGAACTGCACGCCGGATCCAACGGCGAGCGTCGGGCTGTTCGGTCCTTGCATCGAGCGAATCGGCATACCGAAGAGATCCCGGTAAAACTTGTTCGAGCGAGCGGCGTCCGAGGCGAATACGGTGACGTGACTGAAGTCCTTCGCTGGCAAGAGTCCCTTCGTCGTCGAGGCTTGCGGAGACGAGCCTCGCGAGAATGTTGCATCCGCCAGTCGGAATCGAATGCCGTCAGGATCGCCGACAGCGACCTCAGGGGCATCAGCAACTCGGACGACTTGCATTGGTCCTGGCTGCCCCGTGGACCGGTTCACGCCATGCGCCTGCAGCGTGCTGAGAACGCCATCCATGGTGAAATCGTCCACGCTGAAGCCGAAGCGATCGATCCGCGGCACGGAGTTGGCGGCCTTAACTGACACGTCTAAATGTTGGGGTCCCGCGCCGATTTGCAGACGTCCGCCATCAGCGGCACGCGTCCGCACCGACAAGCCAAAAAGACCTTGATAGAAATCGATGGACCGCTTCGGGTCCGTCACGGTGAGCGCAACGTGGCTGTACGCGCGCAACCGAATCGGTTTGGCAGGTGCCTGCGCAAGCAGTCTTCGGGCGGCGAGCAGACTCGGGATTCCGACCAGAAACTCCCGCCGACCGATACTCGTGGATTCGGCCATCCAGTACGCCGGCCTATTGTGCGGTGGTCGTTTAGATCATTTCTGCTCCCCAGGTGCACCGGTGCCCTGGGATCCGAGAAACAGCTTCCGCCCCTCCGGAAGCGTGACATCGCGTCCGTTCGCCCGCCGAGAACCGTCTCTCGCCTGATAGCCGTCGACGACCACCACCATACCCGGCTTGACCGTGTTTTTGTTGATTCCCCGCCTAAAGAGGCTGTTGGGAGACCCCGCTTCGATCATCCAGGCCTCGACGGTGCCATCCGCTTTCTTCACCTCGATGTGCATCCAGGAGTGAGGGTTGATCCACTCCATCTTGACAATGGTTGCCGTGAACTTGACCGGCTTGTTCGAGTCGAACTCCGACGCGAACGAGTGATGCGCCCGCACCGGCGCGGTAGCGGCGACCAACATCATGCCTGCACAGATCAGCCCGAGTGTGACTCGCATTGGCTTTACCTCGTTCAGACCCTCAGGTCTTTGGTTAACCCTCATCGCCACCGCCTCCGCGAGCGTCAGGCGCATTCGGATTGAACTTCTCACCCCGCTTTTCGCGTTCACGGGCGCCATCGAGCCAGTGAAACATGTCGTAGTTCAGCTCCTGGCACTGGTACTCGTAGATCTGCTCAGTGGTCTTGTTCCACGGGACCATGATGGTAAACGGTCGCGTCCACGTTTCCGGATCAGACATCGTCACCTCGTAATTGACGGTCTTGGGCCCCACACGGGTGAACCGTTCGACGATGCGGTATGTCTTCGGATTCGCGTTGCCATACACGACACCCGTCCGGCCGACGGCGTCAGGCGAAATGAAGTTTCTCGTCTCGACGACGAGGGTGTTGCCCTCCCAGTGGCCGCGCGGATCACCGAGCCATGTTTCGACGTTGTCCGGCAGTGCGGGCCTCCCGTCGACGGGAATGATGCGGGCGAAGTGAATCATTTCGGCATAGATGACGACATACCCCGGCGCCTGGAAGATCTGCGCCATGTTGTTGTAGATGGCGGGTAGATATGGGTGTCCGCCGCCCTCATTCCGCCGCCGGATGATGCAACGGTTACCGACGTCCATGTCCTTGTAGCTCTCTTGGAATCCTGTGTTGAAGCGGCGTGTCGACATATCGGCTTCAATACGAGCCTTTTCCTGCTCTGGAGTGAGCTTGCGCTCCACGCGTGCCGGAATTCGGCCATCGGGTGGATCGACAATGAGCGATGTTCGCTTGTCCGCCGTGAGCTGCTTCCGGTTCGGATCCATCCACGCATCGTTGTACGAGCGCGAGACGTCTGCCTGCGCTCCCCCGTCGCGTCGATCACGATCTAACCGGTACGCAAGATTCGATTGAAGCTGCGTGGCTTCGTCGTCTGACAGGACCTGCTTGTCGCCTACCTGTTTTGGCCGCTGGAGTGGCGTACTCGTGCCGTAGTTGTAGATGCCCTGCAGATCAGGGTCGCCCCACGCCGTCTTCGGCGCAGTCCAAGCTTCTGCGTCCGCTGTCTTCCCGGCCAAGCCGGCCCACGCGAGCTGACCGCGAGCACCGAGAATGGAGACGCCCACGAGCGCGATTGCGAGAACGCCCAACGAGATCCCGAGTCGACGACTCATCGGTCTACCTCCGCTGGATCGCTTCTGAAGGAATGCCTTGGTTAAGTGCTTGGCTTTTTCGTAAACCGCCCGTATACGAGTTCTTCCACAAACGGCTGACACTTGAACTCCATCAACTGAACGTCGGATTCCATTCGCCGATAGAGCGGAAAACGGATCGTCCATGGGCGCGAGAACACGCGGGGATCGTCGATCGTTGCCTCGTACGCGATGTGGTACGGGCTGACGAGCGTGAGCCGCTCGGTCACGTGGGCCGTGTCACTCAGGAAGTTGCCGGCGCGATCCAACCAGTTCTTGTCGCTCAAGCCGGTCACGTCGATGACGAGCGTGTCGCCCTCCCATCGCCCGCGACTCCATCCCATGAAAAACGTGTTGTCGACCGGCGTTTCCTCCGGCCAGTTCATGCGGACGATACGAGCATTGCCGTTGAATTCCTGCGTCATGAGCACGGCGTCGGGAGTTTGCACGATCTGCAGCGGGTAAGGCATGTACATCATGCGGGGAACACCGGTCATCCAGCATTTGAGCTCGGGATCGCCGCTCGGCGGGTCAACGCCGTCGCCGGGAACCGACGCGGTCGTCCGAGTTGCGAAGTTCGCCTTCTTGCGCGCGAGCGCCTCCGGGCGATACGGGATCGTGCCGCCAACGACGATGCTCTGGCCGCCGGGCTGCGCACCCCAGGCCCCGAGCAACTGCGGATACGCGCCGGCGGCCGCGCCATGGGCTTCCAGATCCCAGTTCGCGGTCGTCAAGCTTTGCCAGATTCCGTTCAGATCAGGCTTTCCGTCTGCTGTTCGCGCCGGTGTGTGCGCTGGAAACCGACCAGGAGTCGTTACCTGGGCAGACGCAGGACCCTGGACGCGCATCGCGAGCCAGATGGTGGCAAGAGCGACGGCGCCCACTGTAACCGCAATTAATGCGTTGGACCGAGTTCGCATCTAGGCGCTCCCGCGGGTCCGCCTTCAGCGGCACCGCCCTATGAACCGCTCAGCCGTCCGTTCATGAGCGTCCGTCACGACAGTCAGGGCTGGCAGATCAGACGACACTCCGCCACGGAGTGTCAAGCCAGCGACGGAAGATGGCGCTAGCTTCCCGCCTTGTAGGTTTTGCTGAAGCCGTTCCGCGCGTTGGTCACCGTGAAGCTGCCATCGGTCTGGGCCGACACTTTGATCCAGTACGCCGCTCCATTGTGCTGAGGTGCCGGCGGGGCCGGTGCGCCTCCCTGCGTGGGCGGCAGCGGCGCGACCGGGACAGTGGCGCCATCCTCCACGTTGGCGATGAATAGCCCTGGCACTGTGTACTCCTGGCCGCCGAGCAACGCGAAGTGAATCTGCCAGAGATCCTCGAGACGGGGCGAGTTGAGCAGAACGTTCATCGCCGCGGGTTGTCCGCCTTTGCGGGGTCCATTGTTCATGATCGTCACCCGCGGCCGAATGGCGTGGACGAGCGTCTCCGAATTCGAGCTGGGCTGCCCATGCCGTGACACCACAAACAGATCGACGGTGCCAATGCGGTTGTTCGGACACATCAGTTCAACTTCCTGATTCCAGTCGAAATCGGCCAGATACAGGACTCGAAATTTTCCGAAGGTGACGTGGCTCGCGACGGACTGTTCGTCCTCGGTGTTGCCGAGCGGCCCGCCGGATACAGGGTTCACGTCGTGTCGCTTGAACCCCGCACAATACGGATTGGGCGCACCAGCGCCAGGCAGCGGCGACTTCAGAACCTGCCCTGTGGCACTGACGATCCGCCAGTCCAGACCGGTGACAGGAATCCTGGTGCCGGTCTTCGCAATGGTGTGCTTCGCCTTGGCGGCAAGTTCTCCATACTGCTGGAGCACCGGATCGATTTGCGGGGTCGGCTGGACGTTGGCCCCGTGGTCGATGAACTCTTTGATGGGAATCCGCTTCGCGAGCTCGGGAAGACCGCCGACGTGATCGCCGTGGTAGTGCGTCGTAATCAGATGATCGATCTGCGAGAGTCCGGCGTCCTTGACGGCCGCCATGATGCGGTCGGCGTCGCGGACGGCAGCAGCGCCCGCGTTGCCAGTGTCGACGAGGACCGATTCGCCTGAAGGCGTGACCCACAACTGCGCATTGCCGCCCTCGACGTCGACGACGTAGATGTCCAGGCCCTTCGCCGCTCGGGTCTGCCCCGCCGGAAACGCCACGAACAACGGAAGAATCGAGACTAACGCCAGTGCTGCGCGCATCAGATCGCTCCCGTGGCTGCCGGCGGGTAACGCGACCGGCAGAAATTGTGTCGCAAAGGATAAATCAATACAGCGTTGAAGCGGTGACCGGCGCGCCGAAGCCGAGGGTGCCGACCAGCGGCAGCTTCAGCGCGACGTCATTCGGATCCAGACCGAACGTCAGGCCAAGCAGGTTCAGTTCGATGCCTTCCTCCCTGCCAGCGAGGAGGCCGATGACACCGAGCAGGTTGACTTGTCCACCCGTACCGCTCGGCGAGCTCGCGAAGACGCGCGCGCCGAGATAGTCCTTGCCAACGGCATTGGCCGGAAGATCGACGCGCAGCTCCGGCACGTGCCGCAGCACAAATGCCGTGAACGTATTGGAGTTGGGTCCCGGCCAGATGCGGTAGGTGTTGTCGTATGGGTACGTTGCGACCGCGTGCTCGATGCGCTCGACCAGCGGTCCCACGCCGGGGCCACGCACGTCGGCGAGAAGCTTGGGAGCGCTGCCGAACCACCGGCCGTCCGGGGCGCGCTGGCTGATGGTGACCGCGCGGCCGCCGCTGCGAACGCGAAAGCCTGTCACCTCGTACACGGTGAAGGCCGGAGCATTGGCCGGCTTGGCCGCAATCCAGGTATGTACGCCGAAATAGCCGCGCCAGCGGACCGCTCGCGCCGCATACACCTGCACCACCGCCTCTGGAGTAACCGCGGGATCCGGCGCCAGTCCGACCGGCGCGCGGCTGGCGCTGCGCCAGTTGCCGATTGAGTCGGGATCACGATCGGCGTGAGCCAGTGCCAACAGGAGCAGCGGCATGAGCGGCAGCAGCCACTTCGCGCGTCGACGCATGCCTACTTCCTGACGGGAACGAACTTCTGCACCCGCTTTCCGGTCTCAACCTCGCCGGTGTAGATGTTCCCCTTCGAATCGCTGGCGACCCCATCAATGAAATGAAACATTCCAGCCATCCGCCCGTTATCGCCGATCGACCCGACGACCATGCCCGACGTGCGGTTGACAATCCACACCTTGTCGTTCGCGCCATCCGCAACGAAGACGAAGTCCTGCCGTGGCGCCGGCGAGAACGCCAGGTTGAACACCGTTCCGCATGGACCGTACTTGTCGCTTCCTGGTCCGCCGCATTCGGTACCGCGCCCGGGCGTTGAGGGGTGAATCCAGAACTGTTGAACGAACGTGCCCTGCTTCGTGAAGACTTGCACGCGGTCGTTGCCACGATCACAGACGTACACGCGACCGTCGTTGGAGAGATGAATGCAGTGGAGGACGTTGAATTCCTTGATGTCTGGCGGCGGGCCCGACGTATCGTACGGCGACACCCGTTCGTTGGGGATCTCCGCGAGGGGAACACCCTTGCCTCCCCACCCGCGCTTGAACGCACCCGTGTCCATGTCGAACACGAGGATCCGTTTGTTGATGAACTCGGTGTCTGCGATATACAGCTCGCGTGCGTCCTCGTCAAAATCGAACCCCGCGACGCCGCTGATCAACACGTCGGTCTGCTGGTTGTTCTCGACAAGAGGCGGCGCGGTTTGCCCCCGAGGAATAGGCGGCGGGACGTGGCCAAAGTCCTTGAGCAGCTTGCCAGCGCGACTGAACTTCAAGATGGTTTCGCCACGGCCAGTGCCCGATATCCACACATTGCTGTCGCGATCGATGTTGATCGTCTGCTCCCCCGGCCAGTTCGGGACGTACCCTGGTCCGCCCCATCCCTGAATCAGGTTCCCAGCCGGATCGAATTCGAGCACTGAAGGGCCGGCAATACAACAGTCCGTGCGCGGTGGAGTGGTTGATGCGCCGTTCTCGTCAGGGCGTATCTGCCGCGATCGATTCAACACCCAGACGTGGTCGTCGGGACCCACGGCCAGTGTGGGCACCTGCTGCATGATCCATTTGTGCGGCAGCGGCTTCGGCCAGAACGGATCCACACGATAGGCCGGCGGTGCTTGCGCCGACGAGACTCCCAACCCCGCTAGTATCCAGACGGCGTATGCAATTGACGCCACCACACACGTCGCCACGCATCGGATCGGCTTCATGGGGCGATAGCCTAACATCACGCGCCTGCCAGGATATGCCTACCTGACGTGGTCACGGCGAGTCGTCTCTACCAAACGAACGGGACCAGACGAAAGCGTACCTTTCGCATGTATTGCGTATAGCCGGGCAAATCTCTCTGTAGGATTTTCTCCTCGTCGAGAAGGCGCCACAACAGCACGGGCATGAAGGGCACGATCAGGGCGAGCGACCACCACGAACCGAGCGCGAGCGGCATTCCGACGAAGAGCCAGATGGCGCCCGCGTACATCGGATGACGGACGTGCGCGTAAGGGCCGGTGTCGATCACTGTTTGCTCCTTCTCCACGCGAATGTTGGAGGCGGCGAAACTGTTGACCCGAACCACCCAGAAGATGAACAGGAAGGACAGAAGGATCACCACATCGCCAAGAATCGACACCCACGGTGCAACCCGCGACCACGCGAATCGGTAATCGAGCACGGACAGGACGATCAATGAAAAGAACGCGAAAAGGATCAACGT
>DASTZI010000172.1:0-2672 GCA_035764385.1 Vicinamibacterales bacterium | reverse complement strand
GCACGACGGACCGGTTCTGGTCGACGCGGTCGTGAGCCGGATGGTGCTTCCCATTCCCCCCAGCATCACGGTCGAGATGGCGAAGGGCTTCACGCTCTACATGCTCAAGGCGGTGATGGGCGGCCGCGGCGACGATCTGATCGATCTCGCCAAGGCGAACCTCTGGGAGTGATAGAGAAGCTTCGACGACAAGGCCTCGCGTCCCGAAGAACCCAGATGAGGATTGACAATGCTGCGAGCGTTCAAGCTGTACACCGGACCCGACGGCGCATCGCATGTGCTGGAAGGCACGATCGATGAAAAGGATCGCACCGACGTGGTTGCCATCCATTTCAAGGAAACGCCGGCGCATTCCTCGTATGATTGGCACCCCGACCCGGAACCGCAATTCGTGATCACACTGTCGGGGACGCTCGAATTCGCCACCCCCGACGGCGAGACATTCGTGCTGCGGCCGGGTGATGTACTCGTCGCCGTAGACCACATCGGCAAGGGCCACAAATGGCGCCTGATCGACGATCAGCCGTGGCGGCGCGCCTACGTCGTGCTCAAGCCGGGCGCAAAGGATTCCTTCGTGGCCAAGACCGGCAGCTGAGGTGGCGAGCGGCGCTTTCTCAAACGAGTTGCTGGAGTATAATGGCAACGCCAATCCAAGCGACTATTTTATCGACGACCGCCTTTTAAGGAGGAATCAATGGCTGCGCCGAAATCCGCCGCAAGCGAAAACGAAATTTCCCGCGACCGCCTCGCGGAGCTGTTGAACGAAGACCTTTCCCGCGAATATCAGGCGATCATCTCATACGTGGTCTATTCCCAGGTGCTTACTGGTGCGGAGTACATGGACATCGCCGCCCAACTCGAAATTCACGCCAAACAGGAACTCGATCACGCCCTGATCATCTCGCGGCAGATCGACTATCTCGGCAAAATGCCAGTGGTCACTCCCAAGCCGGTACGCACGTCGAAAAAACCGAAAGACATGCTGCGGTACGACCTCGACAATGAAAATGAAACCATCCGCAATTACCGCGATCGCATCCGACAATGTGAGGCGCTCGGAGAATTCGCGATGGCGGAGCAAATTCGCCAGATCCTCATGCAGGAGCAGGATCATCAAATCGATTTAGCCACTGCGCTGGGCATCGAGGTGCCAGACGTCGTCAGCGGTCCGAAAGGACGCACGCTGGGTAAGCGTCGCTAACACCAGCGCAAGAGTTCCCGCGATCTTGGGAGCCTAGCTCGGCCTGGGCCCCATTCCGCAACGACCTTCAACTTGCCTTCAACCGCTTGAGGCTATCGAGATAATCCGCAATCCCGCGGTCGAGATCGTATTGCGGCGCGTAACCGAGCTCGGCGCGCGCGCGCGAAATATCGTAGACGCTGGAAGCGGGATAGGGCATGCCGAGGTAATTCAGCCCGGGCCCGATCTCGATCTCGGCGTGCGGCAGATGTTTGCGGATGACGCGCGCGACATCGTTGAGCGTGATGCCCACGCCGGTGCCGATATTGTAGACGCGGCTCTTGGGATTTTCCGCGGTGCAGGCGAGATAAATGCCGTGGGCTGAATCCTTGTTGTAGACGAAGTCGTCTTTCTCGTCGCCGCCTTGCGCGAGGCGGAACGGTAACCCGTTGGCGGGGTTTTCCACGATCTGGCTGGTCACGCCCATTTTGCCGTGACGCGCGGTCTTGCCCGGCCCGTAGGTGGTGGCGAAGCGCAGCACCACCACGTCGACGCCCATATGGGCCTGGTAATAGAGGCCGACCTGCTCCGCCATGAGCTTGGCGGAATCGTAGATGCGCTTGGGATTCTTCGGGTGATCTTCCGGCACCGGCTTGTAGGTCGGCGCGCCGTATTCGCCCAGCACCGGACCATAGACGCCCTTCGCGCTGGTATAGACCACGCGCGCGACATCGAACGCGCGCGCAGCCTCCAGCACATTCACCATTCCCATCACGTTGACCTGGACGCTGAGCGCGGGATTGGCCGCTGAGACCGCGCCGACGAACGCCGCGGCGTGAACGATATGCGTCACTCGATGCCGTTTGATGACGTCGAGCAGGCGCGGCATGTCGAGCACGTCGCCCAGCTCGATGTCGACCTCCTCGAGAATGTCGCGAATGAGCCATTCGTCGCGATGGCGGGCAAAGATGATGGGGCGGTGTCCTTCGCGGACGAACCTGCGGCTCGCCTCCGCGCCGATCACACCCATCCCGCCGGTGATCAGGACTTTCATGCCTTCTCCTGACGATGTGTCGACCTGGGAGCGGCGCCGCGTTCGCCGTCAGCGCGCATTCGCCGCGCCGGTGATGGGGTGACCGATCCCCAACGGCACGGCGTCGATCAGCACGAAGGCGACGCGGGCGCGCCGGTTGCTGCGATTGGCCCAGGCGTGGTTGGTGCCGCGCTGGACCATCACGTCGCCAGCTTTCATCTTCACCGTCGAATCATCCATGTCCATCTCGATCTCGCCCTCGAGCACGATGACGTAATCGATGGTCTCCGTGCGGTGCATGCGCGGCTGGTTGCCCGGTGGAAAGTCGATGACGGCGAACCGCGTCCCGTTCGCCGGCGGTGCGGTGCCGATGATGCGCGCACCCAAATCCTCGATCTGTTCTCCGACCGCGATGTCGGCCGGCGTGCGGTCGGTCGACCAGATCAGCGTCGAGACCGT
>DASTZI010000171.1:0-17191 GCA_035764385.1 Vicinamibacterales bacterium | reverse complement strand
TGACTGCCAACCGCCGACTGCGCACTGACGACACCTACTGCTTCACCGGCTGCGCCGCGTCGGGACCACCGGGGCCGAACAGCGGCTTCATGTCGCTTTTCTTCATGATCGTCTGCAGCGAGCCACGGCTCTCGACGACCTTTCCTGCGAAGCCTTCGAAAACGACGGCGTCGCCGGATTTCAGATCGTCCGGCCCCCAGCCCTGACGGCGAATGGTGTTCGGGCTCGTGAGCTCCATGTTCCAGTTCGTCACCTTGCCGTCTTTGTCTTTCACGTCGATGTAGACGCGCATGTGCGGATTGGTCCACGTGACCATCGTGACGACGCCTTCGAGCTTTACGTGCTTGCTGGCGTCGTATTCGGTGTCAAAACCGTGGTGCGCGAGAACCGGGGTCGCGACCGCAATAACCGAGAGCGCCGCGACCAGGATGCCGAACTTTCTCATTTCCGAAACCTCCAGATGATTGCGTAACTCTTTACTTCCGTCCGTCCGTCCCTTTGCCAACCTCGATCTGGGCGGCACGGCCGTACTCGTTGTCCTCCAGGCAGATGAATTCCATCAAATCCGCCTTGCCCTCGCGGTCGGGCCGCAACAGACGGCCGGTGAAGTGCAGCTTCACGGGACGCGTCAGCGTGCCGGGGTCCTCGAGCGTGAAGTCGTTTTCGATGCGGCCCCAGCTCGAGCGCGTCCAACGTTCGACCGTGTGGAGCTGCTCCGTGTGCGGTGTGCCGCGGCTGTCGAACCAGAACTTGTCGTTATAACCAACGGTGTCGATGACGAGCGTATCGCCTTCCCAGCGGCCGATCGAGTGGCCCCACCAGTTGTTCACCCAGTTCCTGGGGTGTGTGCGGCCATCCATGTAGACGACACGATGTGCGCCGGCATCACCGGTCTCGTGCAACACGTAAATGTGGGTGAGCCCAGTCGACTGGTACTCGTAGGCGAATTTCCAGGGATACGGGTTCACGCGTGGAACGCTCATTGGCAGACATGAGGTATACGGCTCGTCCTTCGCGAGGCGTTTGTCGCGCAGTTCCTTCGCCCACGGCTGCAGTGGCAATTCACCCGCCTTCAATCCCCCGTCGCGCTCGATGTCACCATTCGAGCCGCCGCCGACCCATGGTCCTGTGAGGTCGACGTGGCCGTCCGGCATGCGCGGAATCGGGTGACTGTTGATCTCGGCCTCCGGGACCGTCGGGCTCCCCGGATTGATGTAGCGCACGCCACCGTTGTCGGTGAGCACGCCTGCCTGGTTGGTCGTTTCGCGACCGTCACCACGGCCCGGGTTGTCGTTGCCCCGTCCACCTCGCCCGCCCCGTCCCTGCGCCTGCAGGATCGTCGCGAGTGCCGCAACGGTGATCGCGATGACTAAAGCTTTTCTCACGTCAGTGCTCCTCAGAAGCCGTACTTGATGCCGACCTGCATGATCCGCGGATCCCCAGTCATCGTCGTAATCCGCCCGAATGTCCCCGTGGCCAAGTTGTTGTTCGGCAGCCCCCAGTTGAAGGTATTGAACAGGTTGAACACCTCCAGCCGCAACTCAATCGTCCGTGTCGCCGCTAAGGATACGAGACGCGATAGCGCCAGATCCACCTTGTGGAAGCCCGGCCCCTTGATGCTGTTGCGCGTGCTCGTGCCGAATCCGCCGGCCGCCGGCTGCGCAAATGCCGTTGGATTGAGGAAATTGTTCAATGTTTTTGCGCCGTATACGTCGTTCGACACCTGGTCGACGCGCTGGTTGGCCATGCCGTTGAACGCGTTGTCGCGGCCGCTCAGGATCGACATCCATGGCCCCGAGCGCGCGTTGAGGATACCCGAAACGCGCCAGTTTGAGGCAACAGTCCGGAGTGTCGCGTTGCCGAAGGCGGGCGTCTGATACCCGACCGTGAAATTGGCCAGATGTGTTCGATCCTGGTCGCAGTGGCCGCGGTCGTACTCAGGGTCTGCCGGGTTCACGAAGCCGATCCCGAACTGCGCGCCGGTCGGCATCTCGAGGCCGAAGCAACGCGACCACGTGTAGTTGCCGTTCAGGCTCACGCCGCTCGACGACCGCCGCTGGACTGACAGCTTGAGACCCCTGTAGGTCTGTGCCCCCACCGCTGCGTGGTTTTCCAGATTGCTGATCAGCGTTGCTGAAGCCGGGTTCTCGCCTGACAGCGTCAGCACCCGCCGCTGGTTCAAGTTCGCCGTCGTCGTGCAGATTGGGATGCTCACGCCGTTGAGGGTGCATGGGCCCGTGCCGAGGAACACACCCGGATTGGTCTCGACGAGCCCCCACAGCCGGTCGCTGTGGCTTCCCAGGTACGCGACCGAGGCCCCCCAGTTTGATCCGAACTGCCGCTCGAAGCTCACGTTCCACGACTGGATGCGCGGCGCGTTGATATCGGAATCCATCGATGCGAACGTCCCCCCAACGGGGAACGGCGTATCGGGTCCGGTGATGATCGGATGCGGGTCACCGCCGACGTCGCGGTACGGGTTGTCGAAGAGTCCTGCCGGATCCGTGACCAGCGTCCGGTTTCCGTAGGGCGGCGCGCCCGCGAGGTTCGAGAAGAACTCGCCGGTTGGAAAGTCGTACATCAACGAGTACGAGGACCGAACGGCCATCCGGCCGTCGCCGTGCACGTCCCATGCGACGCCAGCGCGCGGCGAGAAGTTCCACCACTTCTTCTCGAGGCCCGATGACCCTGACGGGAAATCGGCGTCACCTGGATAGATCAAGCCGGCTGGCGCGTTGCGGAACACGGTGCTCCTGACGTTCCGCCGGAAGTTGTCACGGATGAAGATGGAATTGGCACCGCGCGTGAGGTTCTGGCTGAAGAACGGCTCCCACCGCACCCCGCCGTTGAGCGTGACCCGGTTCGACAGCTGCCACGTGTCCTGCGCGTACGCGCCGTTGTACCACTGGTAGAACGCAACGCCGGACAGGCCCGACTGATCGAGCGTCGCCACGCGCCCGAGAAGGAAGTCCGCAAGTCCGGCTCCAGACGCCTGGCCGCTGAAATTCCACTGGCCGCCGCCGCGCGCCCACGTCTTCTGATCGACGGTAAAGCGCGCCACGTTGACGCCGAATCCGAGCTGGTGCTTGCCGTGGACCAGCGCCACGTCGTCGTTCACCTGGAACGAGTTGTTCTCCGCGATGCCTCGTGTCGCGGTTGCCGCCGCAATGTTGAAGCCGCCCGTGACGACGACAATCATCTGATGCGGCACGTAGCTATTGACGTTGCTCCCCAGATCGTGAGGGTCGAAGTACGGGTCGTTGTCCCTGTTGACCGCCGTCCGGTTGAATGCAAATCGCACATTGTTGACGCCGTTGGCGCCAAGCACCTTCGTGTCGCCGATCGTGAACGACTGCGCGAGATTGTCGATGTGCGGATTGATGGTCGTCAGCACATTGCCGGTCTTCGCGAAGGCCGACGGTTTCTTGTCGCGCGTGGCCATGTAGCGGCCGAAGATCGACTGGTTCGCGCTCAACTGATAATCGATGCGCCCGACATACTGTCCCTCGTCGCGATCGTCTGGAAGGCTGAACAGTGTTTCGCCGCAGGGATCCGTCGTCGTCGGAAGTTTCTTGGCGAGGTTCAGCGCCGCAGGGCTGAAGCGTGAAGGGTCGATTCTGTTTCCGGCAAAGCCGGCGCCGAGGTTGACCTGTCGTCCGGCGTTGCACGCCGGCGACGCAAAAGCGGCGAAGTCACCCGCGAGCATTGCGGCCGTTGGAACATGCGCAACCTGGCCGGGCGGCATGACGCGCGTCCGTGTGCCCTGATAGCCTGCGAAGAAGAAAACGCGGTCGCGGACGACGGGGCCGCCGATCGTGCCGCCGTACTGATTCCGTTTCAATCCGTCATCGACGCGCTTTCCGTCCGGTCCGATCGGTGCGAACGGACTCTTCGCGTTGAACCGTTTGTCGCGGACGAATTCGAAGACGTTGCCGGAATAGCGGTTGGTGCCCGACTTGGTCACGGCGTTCACGGACGCGCCCGAGTGCATGCCGCTTTGCGCCGACAAGCCACTCGTCGCCACGCGAAACTCCTGCAGCGCGTCAGGAAACGGCAGCGGCAGGCCGCCCGAGTTCTGCGGGTCGTTGTGCACCGCACCATCGAGACTGTACGCGACGCCGAACTGCAGACCGCCTGCAACGGAGATGTTGACGCCGCCTTGGAAACTGCGATTGTTCGGACGGCCGGTCTCGACCGCGGCTCCGGCGAGCACAATCAAGTCGGTGACCTGCCGGCCCTGAAGCGGGAGCTCGACGATGCGCTGCTGATCGACGACTTCGCTGATGCCGGCGCTGCGCACGTCGACGAGCGGGGCCGCCGCTTCGACCGAGACAGTCTGCTCGAGATTGCCGACGCCAAGCGTCGCGTTGATCGTTGGCGAGGCGCCAACCTGCAGCACGATTCCAGTCTGAACGTAGGTGCGGAAACCCTGCAGCGCGACCTCGAGCCGGTACGGACCGGTCGGAAGGTTCGTCATCACATAGTTACCGCTGGCGTCGGTGACGACAGCGCGCGAGAACGTCGTGTCGGTCTGGGTCGCCGTGACCGTTACGCCTGGAAGCACCGCGCCGCTCTCGTCGGTCACACGGCCGTTGAGTTGCGCCGTCGCCTGTGCCCAGACAGCCGAGCCGGCTGACAGGAACACGATCACGAGAAACGACACTTCTCGCAGGAAACGCCTCATTCGGATCCTCCTGATGATGGGTGCCGGAACGGAGGCGTATGGTAGATCGATTTCACAGACACAAAAAAAGGGCCGCGATGGCTCGCGGCCCTTGCGTGGTCAGGAGGTTCCCGGGGGTCAGTTGACTGCGCGTGCGTCCTTGAGGGCGCCGGCAGGCGCCTGCATGGGCGCGTCGAGTGGAACCTCGACGAGCGTCCAGGCATCGGTCTCCTGCAGGACCATCGCTGCGAATTCAGTGTGGAGCGCGTGCCCGCCGCGGTGCGCCACCAGGTGACCGATGAGGGGATGACCGACCAGCGCCATGTCGCCGATCACGTCCAGAATCTTGTGGCGCACGAATTCATCATCGAACCGCAGCGAGTTGTTCAGGACGCCGGTGTCGCCGATGACGATCGCGTTCTCGAGCGATCCGCCGAGGGCCAGACCCTGCTGCCGCATCCACTCCACTTCCTTCAGGAAGCCAAAGGTGCGTGCCGGGGCGATGTCGTCGATGAACGCATCTTCCGTCATGCGGATGGTGCGCGACTGGTGACGCAGCATCGGATGATCGAACGCGATGCTATAAGTCACCTTGAAATGGTCCGACGGGTAGACCGCGATGCGCTTGTCACCGCGCGTCAGCGATAGCGGCCGGAGGATTTTCATGTAGCGCCGCGCCGCGGGGAGCCGCTTGATGCCGGCCTCATGAATCAGATAGATGAAGGGCGCCGCGCTCCCGTCCATGATCGGCACTTCGGCGGAATTCAGCTCGACGATCGCGTTGTCGATGCCAAGGCTGACGAGCGCGGCCAGCAGGTGCTCGATGGTGCCGACATTGACGGCATCGCGCGTCAGCCGGGTGGCGAGGTTGATGCCACCAAGGTGCTCGATGTTTGCGGGAACTTCAAGGCCGCCAAGATCGGAACGACGGAAACGGATACCGAAATCGGAAGGCGCGGGCTTGAGGGAAAGGGTGACCTTCTTGCCCGAGTGAAGACCAATTCCGGCGCAGGAAATCGGTCGACGAAGTGTCCGTTGTGCGTTCATCAGCTCTTGAGCCGTCTGCGGGGTGCATGCCCTTAAGCAAGCAGGGTGCCCGCGGTCGGCGTTTCTGGTGACGCCTCCTAAACTCTTACGTCGCGTCGATTTAAGTGGTGGCTTGCACGTTCAACTGATTGAAGTGTCCAATTTCTGTGGCCACCCAACCACAACCGCTCTCGCGCAAATTGTGGCGAGTTTAACACAGCAAGATCGTGAAAAATTGAAAACCCTGAGTCGATTCATCACCGGGGTCTGACCCCGGAACCGATCATCACCGGGGTCTGACCCCGTCCTATGCCGCGCCGAGCAGCGGTTGAAGGTATTTGCCCGTAACCGACTTCGGATTCCCGGCGACCTGCTCTGGGGTGCCGCTCGCGATGACGCGGCCGCCCGCGGCTCCACCCTCCGGCCCAAGATCGATCAGATGGTCGGCGCAGCGGATGACGTCCAGATTGTGTTCGATGACGACGACGGTATTGCCCTGATCCACGAGCTTGTTGAGCACGTCGAGCAGCTTGCGCGTGTCCTCGAAGTGCAGACCGGTGGTCGGCTCGTCGAGGATGTAGAGCGTCCGCCCGGTGCTCCGGCGCGACAGCTCGCGCGAAAGCTTGACGCGCTGTGCTTCTCCACCACTGAGTGTCGTCGCTGACTGCCCGAGCTCGATATATCCCAGCCCGACGTCCTGCAGCGTCCGCAGTTTGTTCGCGATTGGCGGGAAGTTTTCGAGCAGCGGCAACGCCTGGTCGACGGTCAGATCGAGCACTTCGGCGATGGATTTGCCGCGGTACTGGATGTCGAGCGTCTCGCGGTTGTACCGGCGCCCCTTGCACTGCTCGCACGTGACGTAGACGTCGGGCAGGAAGTGCATCTCGATGGCGATGACACCGTCGCCCTGGCAGGTCTCGCACCGCCCCCCTTTGACGTTGAACGAGAAACGTCCCGGCTTGAACCCGCGCGCCTTCGCCTCCGGCATCATCGCGAACAGTTCACGGATGAAGGTAAACATGCCGGTATAGGTGGCAGGATTGCTGCGCGGTGTGCGGCCGATGGGAGACTGGTCGATCTCGATGACCTTGTCGATGAACTCGACGCCGTCGATCCGATCGTGCGGGCCTGGCTCGGTTGCGGCCTTGTACAACGTGTGTGCGAGCGAGCGATACAGGATGTCGTTGACGAGCGTCGATTTGCCCGAACCGCTGACGCCCGTCACCGCTGTCAACGTGCCGAGCGGGATCGTGACATCCACGTTCTTCAGGTTATTAGCACGGGCGCCGCGGATCACGATTTCACCTTTGAGCGGCAGCCGCCGAATCGATGGCGTCGGAATCCTTCGCTCGCCGCGCAAGTAGGCACCCGTCAATGAGCCGTCTGGATTCTTCAGCAAGTCGTCGGGGACGCCCTGAAAGATGACGTGCCCGCCGTGCTCCCCTGCGCCCGGACCCAGATCGACGACCCAGTCGGCCATCCGAATCGTCTCTTCGTCGTGCTCCACCACCACCACTGTGTTGCCGAGATCGCGGAGGCGTACGAGCGTCGAAAGCAGTTTCCGATTGTCCCGTTGATGGAGACCGATCGACGGCTCGTCGAGCACGTACAACACGCCCGTGAGGTTGGCTCCAATCTGCGTGGCGAGCCGGATGCGCTGCCCCTCACCCCCTGAAAGTGTCGCGGCGCTGCGGTTCAAGGTGAGATACCCGACGCCGACCTCGTGCAGGAACTTGAGCCGCTCGCGGATTTCGCGCAGCACGCGTGCGGCGATCAACGATTCGCGATCGGTCAACTCAAACGTGTCGAACACGTCGACGGCTTCGCTGACCGGGAGGTTCACGTATTCCGCGATACTGCGTCCCTTGACGCGGACCGCAAGCGTTTCTGGCTTGAGCCGTTCGCCTTTGCACGTCGGACATTCGCGCAACGTCCGGAACGGCTCGAGATCCTCCTGCACGGCCCACGAGCCCTCCTCGTAACGACGTCGCAAATTCGGAATCACACCTTCGAAGTCGCGGCCAAATGGATCAAGGCCACGCTCGGAATCACGGGCGTGGCCACGCCGAACCGTGGTGAGGCGCTGCGGCGGCTCAAATTCCTCATCGCCCTCTTCGCCCTCTTCTCGCGCGTCGTCGACGCGGCGCAGCGGCTTGGCGAGTTTCACCGCGCCCTTCGTGCCGCCGGCCGGGGGCCCGAACAGAATCAGATCGCGGTGTTTCTTCGCGAGTTTCGAGAACGGCGTCTCCGGATCGAAGCCGAACGTCTGTGACAGCTTCGCGATCGCGTCTCGCAGCAATTTGCGATCGCCGTGCGCCCAGGGCGCGATCGCGCCGCCCAGGATCGACTTCGTTTCGTCCGGCACAATGAGCCGGGGATCGAAATCGTAGGTGGCTCCAAGGCCCTGACAGTCAGGGCACGCGCCGTGCGGCGAGTTGAAGGAGAACGCGCGAGGTGTCATCTCGGGCATCGAGATGCCGCATGTGACGCAGGCGAGCCGCCGTGAAAATAGCTGGTCGCCTCCCTCGTAGGTGTTGATGACGACGATGTCGTCGGCCAGACCCAGCGCGGTTTCGAGCGATTCCGACAGACGACGTTCGATGCCCGACTTGACGATCAGGCGATCGATCACGATGTCGATGTTGTGATTGCGACGGCGATCGAGCTTGATCTCCTCGTCGAGCGAGCGGAACTGGCCGTCGATACGCGCCTTGGTGAAGCCGCGCTGCCGCCATCCCTGCAGCTCTTTCTTGAATTCACCCTTGCGACCGCGGACGACAGGCGCCAGCACATTGATGCGCGCGTCGTTCGGATACAGCATCACCAGGTCGAGGATCCGTTCGAGCGACTGGGACGCGATCTCGCGGCCGCAGCTGTAGCAGTGCGGCACGCCGATGTTGGCAAAGAGCAGCCGGAGATAGTCGTAGATTTCCGTGACGGTCCCGACCGTCGATCGCGGGTTGGAACCAGTTGTCTTCTGCTCGATGGAGATGGCCGGCGAAAGCCCCTCGATCAAATCGACGTCGGGCTTCTCCATCTGCTCGAGGAACTGGCGGGCGTACGCCGAAAGCGATTCGACGTACCGGCGCTGCCCTTCCGCATAGATGGTGTCGAAGGCCAGCGATGACTTGCCCGAGCCGGAGAGGCCCGTAATGACAACCAGCTGATCGCGGGGAAGGTCGACGTCGATATTCTTGAGGTTATGAACGCGGGCGCCGCGCACCGCGATCCAGTCGTGCCCCATGGTCCTATGTCACGAAATTTCCGGAATGCTGAAACCTCCATTCTACTGGAACGTTGGCAAGACCGGCTGAAGCCGGCCTCTACGGGCGGTCGGGGGCGCGGGAGGCCCCGGTTTAGCCGGCCCGATCGCGTACGTAGGGGCCGGCTTTCGCCGGCCCGATCGCGTACGTAGGGGCCGGCTTTAGCCGGCCCGATGTAACCGGGAATGGCGGTATCCGTACGAAACGTACAGGACCGCGCCGATGACGAGCCATACGATGAACCGCTCCCAGGCTTCGCGCGGCAGGCCGATCATCACAAACAGGCACGCGACGGCCCCAAGCGGCGCGACAACCCACGGGAACGGCACCTTGAACGGACGCGGCCGATTCGGCTCCCTGACCCGCAGGACGAGTACTCCGGCGCAGACGAGGACGAACGCGAAGAGCGTTCCGATATTCGTGAGGTCGTACGTTTCCGCCGCATCGCCGATGAGTGAGGCGAGTGCGACAACAATTCCCGTAATCAGCGTCGTCGTGTATGGCACCCGGCTCTTCGGATCCACGCGCGCGGCCCATGCTGGCAGCAATCCGTCGCGTGCCATCGCGAAGAAGATGCGTGGCTGCCCGTACTGGAACACGAGCAACACGGCGGACATCGAGACCGCGGCGCCGAGCGCGACGACCCATCCGACGCCGCCGTAGCCGGCAAGCTGCAACGCACGGGCAAGCGGATCGGCGACTGCGAGCTGCTGATACGGCACGAGCCCCGTGAGAACGGCGCCGACGATCACGTAGATGACCGTGCAGATGGCAAGTCCGCCGAGGATGCCGAGCGGCAGATTGCGCTGCGGATTCCGTGTCTCCTCCGCGGCCGTCGAGATGGCGTCGAAGCCGATGTAGGCGAAGAACACAATCGCGGCGCCTTGATGGATCCCGGTGAAGCCGTTCGGTGCAAATGGATGGTAGTTCTCAGGATGGATGTTGCGCAGGCCGACCGCCACGAACAACCCGAGCGCGAGCAGCTTGATCACCACCATGATGTTGTTCGCCGTGGAGCTCTCGCGCGCGCCACGCAGGAGCAACCACGTGATGAGCATCACGATGCCGAACGCAGGCAGGTTGATGAGGAGCGGAACTCCCGCCACGCGCGGGGCGCTGTCGAGCAGACCGTGAATGGCGGGATCTGCGCTGAGCAGCGCCGTCCGATAACCGGTCGTGAGAAACGACGGCAGCTGGATGCTCATCCCGCGCAGCAGCGTGGTGAAGTAGTCGCCCCAGGAAATGGCGACCGCGACGTTGCCGACGGCGTACTCGAGAATCAGGTCCCAGCCGATGATCCACGCGACCAGCTCGCCGAGTGTTGCGTAGGAATAGGCGTAGGCGCTACCTGCCTGCGGAATCATGGCGGCCAGTTCCGCGTAGCAGAGTGCCGCCAGCGCGCACGCGGCGCCGAGCAGCAGGAACGAGAACACCAGCGCCGGCCCCGCGCCGTAGCGGATCACCTCGCCGTTCGGCCCGACCTGCCCTGCCGCGGCGGTCCCGATCGCCCCGAAGATTCCGGCCCCGATGACCGCGCCGATCGCCAGCATGATCAGGTCGCCGGCGCCGAGCACGCGCTTCAATGCATACGGAGCGGTGGAATCGGGTTGGAGCGATTCAATCGGTTTGCGCGCGAACAGCTGCGACATGCGGAGTGATTAGAGCACGAAGTCCGCATCCGAGTCGGAGGACGCTCGGTCTAATCGAAGCGGTATGCGGTCTCGTTCGACGCGACGACGAGCTCGCCACCCGGCCCGAACGCCACGCCGACGAGGGCGCCGCCGGCAACGACCGGCGTGAAGGAGCCGTCTGCTTCGAGACGATGCAGGCCACTGGACCCAGCGAGCGCATCGACGACATAGAGCTTGCCGTCGGGCCCGAACGTAATGCCCTGCGGACGGCCGAGCGACGAAGCGATCGTCGTGATCTGGCCGCGGCGATCGAGTTTGTAGATCGGATCGTAGGTGCCAAGCGTTGGCGCAGTGACGTGCAGCTCGCCTTCAGGACTCATCGCGAGATGAAACGCCGCGACGCTTGGCGGCAGCGCCGCAAACGCGGAGGCGCGACCATCGCGCACGCGGAAGATCGTGCCCGACCGATCGCCCACGAACATCCAGCCTTCCTGGTCGAACGCGATGCCGCACGCCACGCCAAGATCCGTCGCGACTTGCTCAGGTGTCCCATCGGGCGCAATCCGATACACCGCGCCCTCGAACCGGCTCGACACGTATAGCTTTCCGTCGGGTCCGATCGTCATCGACGTCGCGTTGACGATCCCCGAGACGAACGGCTCGCGCGTCCCCGCTCCGGTGACGCGGAAGATTGACACCGGCGCTTCCTGACCTCGCGATCCGCTATAGGTGACAAACAGATTGCCGCTGCGATCGAAGATTGGATTGTCGACCTGGTGCAGGCCCGTCGCCCAGATCGATCCAATCGACACGTGCCCGAGCGTCGTCTCGCCAAGCAGCACAGGCGTACGGCCGCCTTCGAGTTCGTCGGGAATGGTGATGACGAGCCGCTTGCTCGACGCGAACGCAATCCGCGCGGGGGTGTCGCGCAACAACACTTCCGCCGCGCCGTTGACCGTAAAGCCCGAGCCGGTGAACGTGACGCGTCCCCGGCCGACCGCGCGATCAGGGATGACGGAGGTCACGACGGGAGCCACGAGCTCAGTCTATCGGGATCCGCGATCGGGGATCAGGGAGCCGGGATCCGGAAGCCTGCAGCCCGGAGCCGGCAGCCGAACGAATGTGAGATTTTGGAGCGTGGGATTTCGAGACTAACTCTCGTCCAGCTCCATATTCCAGTACAGGTAGTCGCGCCAGCTCTCGGGTGCATTCCGCAAACCGACGGTGATGCGAATCGCCGGCGCAGAATCCGGACGCCGTGGGTGCCGATGCAGACGCATACCCGCCTCAGCAGGTGTACGCCCACCCTTCTTACGGTTGCACGACACGCAGCATGTGACGATGTTCTCCCAGTCCTTGCGGCCGCCCTGCGCCACCGGCACCACGTGGTCGAACGTCAGCTCCGAGGTCGGCATCGATTCGTTGCAGTACTGACAGGTGTGATTGTCGCGCGCGTAGATGTTCGCCCGGGAGAATGGCACGTAATCGAACCGGCGCCTGATCTTGACGAAACGGAGGAGGCGGATGACGGAGGGCAGCTTGAAGGTAAAGGACACTGCCCTTATCTCGCGGTCATGAACCGCGATCACCTCAACCTTTCCCTGGCACCAGAGCGTGACCGCCTTCTGCCAGTCGACAACCTTGAGAGGTTCGTACGACGCGTTGAGAAGGAGCGCCTGCTCCATAACTGTTCACCATGATGCCGGACGTCTGACGGGGTGTCAAGAATCGGCCTGCCCAAAAACCAAGTAACGAAAGGGGTTAGACGGTTACAATACCTGCGTTGGAGTCGTCCGCCGACCGCGCACGCTTGCGCGCCCCGAGCGCGCTCCTTGTCCTGATGGCCCTGTCGGCGGCGGCCTGCGCCTCGAGCGGCAACCCGCGGCCCCGCCCGTTCCCCGGCGCACCTCCGCCCCCGGAATCGACGACCACGGCGCCCGCTGAGCCGTCTGTCCTCGCGCCGTCCGTGCCCGGCGCATTGTCAGCGATCGTCGACACCGCCATGAAGCTGCGTGGTGTTCCGTACCGCAACGGCGGGAGCGATCCGTCCGGATTTGATTGCAGCGGCTTCGTCCAATGGGTGTTCGCCAAAAACGGCGTGGTGCTGCCACGCGAGGTCCGTGAGCAGTACGGGGCTGGTCACAAAATCGGCCTCAGCGAGGTACAGCCCGGCGATTTGGTGTTTTTCGAGACGGTCAGCCGCGGCGCCTCGCACGTCGGCCTCGTGATTGGCTCCGATCAGTTCGTGCACGCGCCGAGTTCAACCGGCGTCGTACGCATCGAGCGCTTGACCGCGACCTATTGGGCGAGGCGGTTTGTCGGGGCCCGGCGCATCGCTGGTGATTCGAGCCACCAGGCGACGCAGTAACAAGCGGAGGGCGGGTCCTTTTGGACCCGCCAAACTAGATCAGGTCCTTTGGGACCCGCCAGACTAGATCACGCCGCGCAGAACTTGCCCTTGCGGACCAGGGCGCGCGACGTGCTCGGCAGGAACTCCCGGACGATGATGTCGTCTTCGGTGAACCGCGTCGCGAAACGCGGCGGCTTCATCGGCTCCACGCGGCAGCTGGCGAGTTCGGCAGGCGCCGGAGGCTGCGGGGTGATCACGTCAGTGTATCGCTGCGGGTACGAAGGGAAGGCGCGGAAGGTTGTGCCGACCACGCCGCCGAACCGCTCCGTCAGCTCGGCAAACGAGTACTGAAGGAAGTCGTAGGTCTGCGGCTCCGGCCTCGAGTCGAGATACTGACGGACCATCTCGACGACGTCTTCGAAGAACCGATCGCCGTGGCAGTTCGCCGAGTACGTGCCATCGGCGCGTTCCATTCTGCGGATGCCAGGGCGCTGCGGATCGATGTGATACATCTCGTGGATGATCGTGTCGAGCTTCGCAACCCAGTTCGGCCCACCGGCATAGTGAATCTGCTTGCGCGTGCGTGACAGCTGCTGATCGCAGAAGCGCGGCAGCGCGAACGAGATCATGTAATCGATTTGGGTCGTCCCAATCGACACCTGGGGCGATTTGGTGACAAACCATTCCGAGCGGCGCGTCAGCCGGCCGGTTTTCCGATCGCGCCAGAAGTAGTAGCCGGGCTCGCTCGCCGGAAGGCTGATGCAGTGGCACGTCGCGTACGCGCCTTCCGCATGCGTTCGCCCGCCACGTGCGAAGACCAGCACCTTGCTCATGTCGATGAACGAGAGCGTAGGCACTCTCGACACAACATCTTCCATGAGCAGCGATATGCGCTCGGTGTAGTTGATCAAATCCGTTTCAGTTGTTTGAGTTACGGAGACGAGCCGCGCCTAATGTACGGGCTCACCGTGAAAAGCGCAAGCGGATGCGAAGCCGAAACGAACCGCTTGATCTTCTCCGGTGATCAATCTCGGCACGCACTGCGCGCAACTGCACTCAGCCGTTTGCAATTTTTTTTATTGTTGAGGTGCTGAGTTCGTCGCCGACGGCTCCTCCGCCGGCGCGGAAACGTCTGGCGCTTCTTCGCTCGATTCGTTCGCGTCATCTGGTGCGAGTGCGGGCGCTGCCTGTTCTTCGGGGTTCGTTGGTTGCGGAGCGTTGTTGACAACCGGCACGGTTGGCGGCGGCACATACGCGCCCATGCGCGACAGAATGATTCGCTGCCGCCGAAGCAATCGCGTATTCGGATGCGCGGGACTGTAGACGCGCGGGTTGATGATGGCGCCCGCGAGCAGCGCGGCCTGATCGGGTGAGAGGGCCGACGCGGACGTTCCGAAGTAGCTGCGCGCGGCCGCTTCCACGCCCCAGATGCCGTCGCCCCATTCGATCACGTTCAAATAGATTTCGAAAATACGCCCTTTCGACAGCGCCGCCTCCATGCGGCGCGCGATGATCAGCTCGCGGAGCTTGCGCACCGGATCGCGCGAGGGCGACAGATACAAGTTCTTCGCGAGCTGCTGCGTGATGGTGCTGCCGCCGCGAATCGCCTGCCCTTTCACGATGTCATTGCGAATCGAGATCTTCAACTGCTCCATATCGATCCCCTGGTGCTGCCAGAACGCATCGTCCTCGGCAACCAGCACGGCGCGTTTCAGGCTCGGTGAGATGCGCGTGTAGGGGACCCAGACCTGGTAATGACGCAGCGCACGTCCGCGCTGCGCCGCTTCGCGCTCGCGCAGCTCCATGAACGCGGTCTTCTTCGGGTTCGTCCGCGTCAGTCCGCGCACGTCGGGAAGCGTGAGGTAGACGTATGCGAGAAACGCGAACGCGAGCGCGGCGAACGCCGCGATAGTTCTAGCGAGCAGACGTCGGACGTGCAGCCTAGCCTCCCACGACGATCTTGATTCGCGAGCCGACCATCGGCTGCGAGTTTGGCTCGGCGCCGTTCATCACCGCAAGCGTTGTAGGTTTGATCACGCCGCCCGATCGCTCGGCGATAGACTGCCACGAATCGCCCGGCCGTACCACATAGATGTCGATGCGATTCGGGTGCACGGCGGCAGCTTCATCCGCGGTGAGCGGCTTGAACGAGCGGATGCTCATCAGCATGGCTGAATCGAGCGGATCGAAAATAGCTGGCGCCGCAAAGCCGGCGACGAGATAGATGTTGCCGTTGTGGACGATGTGCGCCGCGCGCATGCGAACATTGCCAAGGCCTTCGAGCGAACCCTGATAGAGGCCGATGTAGGCGTCGAGCCCATTCACCCGATCGCGGCTGCCGCTGACGACGCGGAACCCTGCATTTTCCATCTGGGCGCGTGCGATGTTGTCGACGCCGTTGCCTCGCGGCATCGGGACCTGCTCGAGCAGCATGTACACCTCGGCGCCCGGCGCCTTCGCCATCACCTGCTCGGGTGCGTTCTGGATGTCCCATCCGTTTGGAAAGTCGATGCGAAAGCGCAGAGGAGGGTGAAGAAACGACGCACCGCGGACGACGCCCTGATCCGGATTGTCGCCGTAGATAATGCCGTCCACTGCGCGAAGCATCGCATCGCGATTGCGGACGAAGTCCGTCCGCCCGGCGGACAGTTGCTGCACCGTCGGCTGGATCTCCTTCACACGCGCAAGCGGCTCGGGATGTGTTTCGAGCCAGTTGGGAACGCCTCGACGTTGACCTGACGCCTCATCCAGGCGACCGAGCGTCGTCAACATGTCGGGAACGGCGGCGGGATCCCAGTTGCCGAGCGCCGCATAGCGGGCCCCGAGTTGATCGGCCTGCAGCTCGTCTCCGCGGCCATACTTCAGGAACAGCACCCCAAGCCCTTGCTCGGCGAGCTGGCCGAATGGTCGTGCACCGGGCACGAAGATCCCGAGCGCCACGAGGCCGACGGTTCCACCGACGGCGCGCGTGTACTGTTGCGCCGCGTGCCGGGCGGTGACGTGGCCGGTTTCGTGCCCAAGCACGCCGGCAAGCTGCGCCTCGTCGTTGAGGAACGGAAGGATGCCACGCGTGATGTAGATGTAACCGCCGGGAAGCGCGAAGGCGTTGACCGCCGGCACGTCCACGACGCTGTAATGCCACGGCAGGTTCGGCCGTTCCGACGCCTGCGCGAGCTTCATGCCGATGCTGCTGATGTACTCCTGGAGATTGCCGTCGCTGTAGAGGCCCATCTCCTTCTTGACCTGCGCGTCGGCTTCCTGACCGGCAGAAATCTCCTGCGCCTCGCTCATCAGGTTGAACTGGCGCTTGCCTGTAGCGGGATTGGTCGCGCACGCGAACGCCGCGATGAGCGCGAACAATGCGAGCGACAATCTCAATCGCATCATTGACTATACGCGAACCGGCAGCACTCCCAGGGCGTCAAGCTGACCGCGAATCGTTTCGACAATCTGCTTCGACGCCGGCCGCAGCGGCGGACGCGGCAGCCCGCCAGCAAAGCCAAGCAGATCCAGTGCCGCCTTGAGTCCCGTGATTCCAAAGCCTCCGCCAATCGACCGCGCGATCGGCGTCACCGTCCGTTGGAGTGCGCGAGCTTCGCCGATCCGGTTTTCCTTGACGAGCTTGACCAGGTCGACGCACTCATCAGGCAGCAGCGCCGCCAGCGCGAGCACCGCGCCGTCTGCCCCCGCACATAGCGACTGAAAGAGCGTCGTCGCGGAGCCCGCGAGGAACGTGAAATCGTCCGGCGTCCGGTTGATGCATTCGCTGATGTAGAGAATGTCGTTTCCCGACTCCTTCATGCCGGCGATGTTTGGATGTGCGGAAAGCTGTTCGATTGCGTCAGCCGGGAGGGTGACGCCCGTATACATCGTCACGTTGTAGAGAAGCACAGGAATCCGCGACGCGTCAGCGACCTCCGCGTAATGGCGGATGAACACCTCGGTCGTCATCTGCGACTTGAAGAACGACGGCGTGCGCACGAGCGCAGCATCGGCGCCAAGTTCGGCGGCGCGCCTCGTCGCGGCAATCGTCGCCTTCGTCGACTCGCGTCCGGTCCCGACAATCAGCGGCCGATCTTTCGGCACGCCTGCGCGGACAATTTCCACCACGCGATCGGCTTCGTCGTCATCGAGCTGCGGCGCCTCGCCGTTGGATCCGAGCACGACGAGCCCCGTCAACGGCGTCGTCATCCAGCGCTTGACGTTGCTGGCCAGTCCCTTTTCGTCGATGGTGTCTTCGCTGGTAAACGGGGTTGCG
>DASTZI010000170.1:0-19597 GCA_035764385.1 Vicinamibacterales bacterium | reverse complement strand
TCATTTCATGGAGCTGTGCAACCTGCGCGGCATTCCGCTGGTCTTTCTGCAGAACATCACCGGATTCATGGTCGGCAAGCAGTACGAGCGCGGAGGCATCGCCAAGGACGGCGCCAAGATGGTGCACGCGGTGGCGAACTCCGTGGTGCCGAAGTTCGCCCTCATCGTCGGCGGCTCGTTCGGGGCAGGCAACTACGGGATGTGCGGGCGTGCCTACGAACCGCGCTTCCTCTGGATGTGGCCAAATGCGCGTATCTCGGTGATGGGCGGCGAGCAAGCTGCGGGCGTGCTCGTGACGGTCAAACGCGAGCAGCTCTCACGTGAAAACAAGACGCTCAGCCGGGAAGAAGAAGAGCAAATCCGGCAGCCGATTCTCGACAAGTACGAGCTCGAAGGATCACCCTACTATTCGACGGCGCGACTGTGTGACGACGGCATCCTGGACCAGGCGCAAACGCGCAACACGCTGGCGCTCGCACTCTCTGCATCGTTCAACGCGCCGGTGCCTCCCCCGAAGTTCGGTGTTTTTCGGATGTGAACCACGTGGCCTACGAAACCATCCAGACACGTCGCGACGATGTCGTCGAATATCTCACGCTGAACCGGCCTGACGTCCGCAATGCGTTCAACGAGCAGATGATCGCGGAGTTGACGGCGTGGGCGGCCGCGATCAACGCCGATGACGACGTGCGCGTGACGGTGATCGCAGGTGCGGGCAAAGTGTTCTCGGCCGGCGCGGACATCGCGTGGATGGCCAAGGCGCTCGAGTACACGCACGACGACAACGTTCGCGATGCGAACGCCGCGGCCCGGATGTTTGCCGCGTTGGATACGTTGCCGGTCCCGCTGATCGGACGCATTCATGGTGCCGCGCTCGGGGGTGGCTCCGGCCTTGCCGCCGTGTGCGATGTCGTGGTCGCCGAAGACGCCGCCGTGTTTGGATTCACGGAAGTGAAGCTCGGCATCCTGCCTTCGGTCATCTCGCCCTATGCGGTCGCAAAAATCGGCCGTTCGGCGGCACGCGAGCTGTTCCTGACCGGCATGCGGTTCAACGCGATCCGCGCGAAGGAGATTGGACTCGTTCACGCCGTGGTTCCAACGAGCGAGCTCGACACCATCACAGGCATGTATGTGAACGAATTCCTCAGCGGAGCGCCGGATGCCATCGCGACGGCAAAGGCGCTCATCCCTCGTGTCTGGGCGCGGGGGGCATCCGACGCCGCCGGGCTCACTGCCGAAGCGATCGCCGCGCAAAGGGTCTCGAGAGAGGGGCAGGAGGGACTCCGCGCGTTCCTGGAGAAACGAAAAGCGAATTGGAACGTCAGCCGTAGTTCGTGAGTTACGCGTTGCGTCGGATTCTGATCGCCAACCGCGGCGAGATAGCCGTCCGCGTCATTCGGGCCTGCCGTGAGCTCGGAATTCCATCCGTCGCCATCTATTCGGACGCGGATGCCCGAGCGCCGCACGTGTTTCTCGCCGATGTCGCTGTCCGCATCGGGCCAGCGTCGCCGGCCGAAAGTTATCTTTCGATGTCAGCCATTCTGGATGCGGCGCGTGAAACGGGTGCCGATGCGATTCATCCCGGCTACGGATTTCTCTCTGAGAACGCGCACTTCGCGTCGGCGTGTGAGCACGCGGGCATCACGTTCATTGGGCCGCCGGCGGCCGCCATCGAGCGCTTGGGTTCGAAAATCGCCGCACGTGCCATCGCCCGTGAGGCTGGCGTGCCTATTGTTCCTGGTGAAACACCGGCAGACCAATCCACAGGCGCCGTAGCAGCAGCCGCGCGACGTGTAGGCTTTCCAATTCTCCTGAAGCCGTCGGCAGGCGGCGGCGGCATCGGGATGAAGACCATTCGGGACGAACAGACACTGACGGCCGGCATCGAACAGGCTCGCCGCGAAGCGACTGCGGCGTTCGGCGACGGCACGTTGTATGTCGAGCGCCTGATCGAACGGCCGCGGCACGTCGAAATCCAGGTGCTCGCGGATAACCACGAGAACGTGCTGTACCTGTTCGAACGCGAATGCTCGATCCAGCGCCGCCATCAAAAGGTCGTCGAAGAAACACCGTCTCCCGCGCTGACGCCGGCGTTACGCCGCCGGATGGGCGAAGCCGCTGTGGCGCTCGCGCACGCGGCGGGTTATCGGAACGCGGGCACAGTGGAGTTTCTGCTCGAGGGAACAGGCGATCGCGCCTCGTTCTACTTTCTCGAGGTCAACACTCGTTTGCAGGTCGAGCATCCGGTGACCGAGCGCGTCACGGGCGTGGATCTGGTCCACGCCCAAATCGCCGTCGCCGCAGGCGAACGGCTCCGATGGGCGCAGGAGTCGTTGACCCAGCGGGGTCATGCCATTGAGGTTCGCGTCTACGCGGAGGACCCGGTCAATCACGATCTTCCGCAGGCAGGCCCGCTGCTGCTCTATCGGGAACCCTCGATGCCTGGCATCCGGATCGACTCGGGCGCGTATGAAGGAGGCGAAGTCAGCGTCCACTACGACCCCCTGATCGCCAAACTCATCGCCGACGGCGAGACGCGCGAGATCGCGCGCAGACGTGCAATTGAAGCGCTTCGCAACTATCCCATTCTCGGGATCCGGACGAACGTTTCGTTTCTCATCGAGGTCCTGGAGCATCCGCGTTTCGTCAGCGGCGACATTGACACTCGATTCCTCCAGACGGAAGGTACAGACCTACGGACCCGCAGCGCCGGTAGTCCGCCTGCTGAAGCACTCGAAATCGCTTCATTGCTTCGATCACAATCCGCGGGCTTGTCTCGCCGAAGCACCGGCAGCGAAGGTGGCGGTGCGAAGGCGGATCCGTGGGAGACGCTCCGAGGTTTTCGTGGTTGAGGCGCTCGGCGGCGGCCGCTTCCGTGTCAATGGTCGACTCGCGTACGCAGTCGAGGAGCAGCAACGGACGTGGGTATTCATTGAAGGGCATACCTACGTCATCGAAGGCGACGACCGCGATGGCGACGCTCGCGAACATGCGACCGACGATCTGATGGCGCTCTCAGCGCCGATGCCGGCGACGGTGGTCGCCATCACGGCGACGCCCGGCCAGGAGGTTGCGGCCGGCGACCTGCTGGTCATGCTGGAAGCCATGAAGATGGAACTTCCCATCCGGGCGCCGCGCGCAGGGCGCGTAAAGGCGGTTGCGTGTCGCGAAGGCGAGCTCGTGCAGCCTGGCGTGCCGCTCGTCGAGATGGAGTGAGGCTCGCTACAATCGAGACAGATGGAACGTGAGCTCGCCGTCCTGCTGACCGAACTGATGGAAAAGGTCGGACTGCTTCGCCGCGACTTGAAGCAGAAAGGCGACCTCGAGAAGTACGAGGCGCGGCTGGCGAGAATCGAACAGAAGTTCTCGGCTCTCGCTGAGAAGATCTCCCAGACCGATCCTGAACTCGCCAAGGCGCTGCGCACGGCCTGGCACATGCCGGCACGCAGCCTCGCTTTTCGCAACGCCGAACACCAGAAAAACGAAGATTAACGGTCCCAGGCTCCAGCCGCCCACTCCAGGAATTTCTTCTCCGGCCAGTAATTGACGATGCGCGCCTGCGGAATGCCGGCGAGCTTCGCGTGGGCGATGGCGATATCCGCGAAGTCGAGCTCCGGGTGCGAGTGCGCGTCGCTGTCGAGCGCGAAGATGCAGCCCTGTTCGAGCGCCTGCGCGGCAAGTTCGTAGGGAACGTCCTGCCGCGCCCACGAGCCATCGATCTCAATCGCCACCTGACGTCGAGCGGCCGCTTCGAAGACCTGTGACCAGTCCGCGCGCACGCCGAGGCGCACGTTGAAGACGCGCCCCTGCGGATGGCCGAGAATCGCGACGCCACGCTGCGATACCGCCGCAACCATGCGCTCGGTCTGATCGATCGCCTTCCGGAGCGCCGAGTGGGGAGAGGCGACGATGAACTCGAACTGCCGCATTTCGTCTGGCGCCATGTCGATCGAGCCGTCGGCGAGGATGTTGGCTTCAATCCCCTTGAACAGTCTGAAGCGGCCGCCGTACTTGCGGTTCAGCGCGTCGATTTCGGCGTGCTGCTCCGCCGCCCGCTCCATGCTCATGCCACCGGCGATGCTGAGACCGTAGGAATGATCCGTGATCCCCGCGCACGACCATCCGCGCTCGAGACAGGCATTCACGATCGACTCGAGCGTTTCGGCGCCGTCGCTCCAAACCGAATGCATCTGGAAATCACCACGGTATCGCGCTCGCGATGGCGAACCCTTGCGAGACAGAATCTCCTGAACCGCGGCTCGGCTCAGATAGAGTCGCCGCAACCCGTGCAGCCGCACGATCTCTTCCTCTTTGCCCGATTCGCGCACGGCACGTTCGACAAACGCGCAGCGGCCGTCGACAATCAGCTCGCGCGCGATGCGATCGGTCGTCGGACCAATCCCCGGAATTGCCTTGAACGTATTCGCGGTCACGAGCGGCGTAATGTCGCGATCGATCCGCAGCACGGCCTTCGCCGCCCGTTTGTAGCCAAACGCGCGCTGACCGTCGCCCGCGATCGCCGCCATGTCGTAGAGCAGGCTCGCCAGCTCGAGATTCAGATCCCGCATACGCCAGTGTGTTGATATATCACCGCCGCGATCGATGCCTGACCTTGGGCATTACCCGTAGCTATCTCTCGCTGACGCACGTCTTCTTGCAACGAAACAAATAAGACGGCATTCCGAGGTGTCGCGATGACCGACAGCCTGGCCGAGGTCCACGTGCGCACCCCTGCTGAGTACGGCGGCGCGGTCGTCGCGCGTCGAGAGCAGGTGCTCTTCGAGCTGGCCAACGCAACAAGGCCGATGTGGCCGATACGTTCCGCGCCATCACCGAAGCGGCGGCGATTGCCCTCGATGTCGAACGGACCAGCATCTGGCGGCTGCTGCCCGACCGAAATGCCATCATGTGTGAGGACGACTTTGTTCGCGCCGAACGTCGACACACGGCCGGCGAGATGTTGGCAGCGCGCGACTGCCCGAGCTATTTCTCAGCCATCGCCGAAACCCGTGTCATCGCGGCGCACGACGCCCGCACCGACGTCCGCACCCGTGAGCTGATCTCACCCTATCTCGAGGTGCGCGGCATCACGTCGATGATGGATGTACCCATCTGGGATAAGGGACAGCTCTACGGGGTGCTCTGCCATGAGCACGTCGGACCTGCGCGGCATTGGACGAGTGACGAGGAAACCTTCGCCGGCAACCTCGCCGACCTCGCGTCGCTAGCGCTCGAGGAAGGCCAGCGACGCGAAGCGGAGCGACGCTGGGACGCGGTCGTCAATTCCATTCAGGAAGCGGTGTTCGTCCTGGACGGCAACGGGACCATCGTGCATGCCAATCCGTTAGCGGCACGCATCATCGAGCACGCCGGCGGCGGCATAACCCTCGCCGAACGAATGGAGCTGGTCGAATTCCGGGACGAGCAGGGGCGCGTGATTCCCGCCGACAGGACGGGTGGAAGGCGTTCGTTGAGAGGGGAGATCGTTCGCGAGATCAACCAGCTCGTTTTCAAACGAGCCGGCGACAGAAGGTCCTTTCGCATCACGAGCGCGCCGATGCGGACCGGGGATCGCATCCATAGTGTGGTGGTCGTGATGGCGGACGTGACCGAGGAGGTGGCCTTCGATCGTTTGAAGCGCGAAGTGTTGGCCGCGTTGGCGCACGAGTTCAAGACACCAGTCGCCATCGTCAAGGGGTACGCCCAATTCATCAGCAAACGGCTCGACGCCAGCCCCGCACAGCGCCCGATGTTGGATGCCATCGAACGCGCGTCGAACCGGTTGCAGAGGCTGATCGACGATTTGATTGAAGTGTCGGGCATCTCCCTTGGGCGGCTGGTCCTTTACCGAGAGCCGGTCGAGCTCACCGCCATGCTGCGTTCGGTCGTGCAGTGGGCAGCGCTGGCGGCGACTCACCACCGTTTAGTCCTCAACGCGCCCGAGCCAGTGACGGTGTCCGCGGATCTCCCCCGCTTGGAGCAGGCCGTACGGCGGCTCGTGGATAACGCAATCCGGTATTCACCTCCCGGCGACGTCGAGATCGACGTCGCGCTGTCGGACAAGTACGTCGTCATCGCGGTGCGCGACCGAGGCATCGGTATTCCCGCGGACCAAACGAACCGGATCTTCGAGCTGTTCTTTCGCGCTCACGCCGGGACCCCGCACGACGTCGGGGGCCTCGGCATCGGGCTTTTCTTGGCGCGCGAGATCACGATCCGCCACGGCGGAGCGATGTGGTTCGAGAGCGAGGAAGGAAAAGGCAGCACGTTCTACATGCGCCTTCCTCGCACGGAGGTGCCGTGAAGAGCAGGGGCGAGATTCTCGTCGTCGACGATGACCCTGATCTGCGCGAGTTCCTGCGGCTCACGATCACGTCGATGGGCTTCGAGGTGATCAGCGCCGCGAACGGCCAGGAAGCCCTCGACGTCCTGGAAGGTCTTAACCCGGATCTGATTCTCCTCGACATGAAAATGCCGGTGATGAACGGTTGGGAGTTCTGCCGCGCCATCGATGGCCGCGACGCGTGCCCGCCCATCGTCGTGCTCACCGCCGCCCCCGATCCGGCTGCCCGGGCCGCCGAGGCGCACGCCGACGGCTGGCTCGGTAAGCCGTTCGAATACGAAGACCTGGAGGCGACCGTGCGCAAGTTCGCGGCGCGTCCTGCACGATGACGCGTGCAGGGCGCGTGCGCCAGCTGATATACCATTTCGTTTTCTGGTTGGTGGTTGGCGGTTGTGGTTCGTACGAACCTAAACCACTAACCACCAACTACTAACCACCAACCGATTGGAGCGCACCGATGGCATCGTTTGCGAGGCACGTAGATGTGGAGTGGAACGGCAACTTGATGGAAGGCAATGGCACTGCCAAAGCGGGAACGGGCGCGTTCACGCAGTCGGTCACCTTTCCGAGCCGCATCAACGAGCGTGGAGATGGAAAGACGACACCTGAAGAGCTCCTCGCCGGCGCGCACGCCGTGTGCTACGCCATGGTGCTGGCCAACACGATCGGCAAGCAGGGGGGCAAGGCGCGGCGCCTCCGTGTGACGGCAACCGTGACCGGCGACCGCAGCGACGCGGGGCTGAAGGTCGTCTCATCCGACCTCAAGGCCGTCGTCGAAGGGCTCGAGGGAATCGATCCCGGCGGAATCAGCGAACTGGCGAAGAATGCGGAGAAGGGTTGCCCGATCTCCAACGCCATCCGAGGTAACGTCGCAATCTCGGTAGACGCCTCGGCATCCTGATCCTGAATGCCGAAGGCTCAACGCTCAATGCGCAATGCTCAACGCGTGCGACCGCACGTGTGTTGGGCATTGAGCATTGGGCTGTGCGCATTGAGCCTTTCGCGGCTTGCCGCGCAATCGTCCTCGTCCCCCTCTGAAGGCTTCAGCGTCAGCTACCTCGATCGCAGCGTCGACGCGTGTACCGACTTCTATCAGTTCGCCTGCGGGAAGTGGCTCGTCGCTAACCCAGTGCCCGCTGACCGGGCGCGCTACAGCCGTCTGAACGAGCTCGCCGACCGCAACGCCCGCATCATCCGCGACATCCTCGAAAACGCGGCGTTCACGGCGTCGAACCAGACGCCCGACGAGCAGAAGATTGGCGACGCGTATGCCGCCTGCATGGATCAGAAGACGATCGAAGCGCGGCGGGCGGAGCCGCTCGAACCATTGCTCCGCGAGATCGATGCCGTCAGCAACCGTGAGCAGCTGATTCGGCTTGCGGCGCGTTTCAGCCACGACGGATTTCCGTCGTTTCTCACGCTCGGCGCCGCGCCAGACGCACAGGATTCGAGCGTATTCACCGCGGTTCTCGGTCAGGGCGCAATGGGCCTGCCTGACCGCGAGCTTTACCTCAAAGACGACGAGCGCTCGACGATGCTGCGGCGCGAGTATCGGGCGCACGTGCAGCGCATGTTCGAGATTCTCGGTGGAGGGCGGATCCTTTCGGACCCGCCAGACAGAGTCGCGCGCGCCGTCATGGACGTCGAAATCGTGATCGCGCGCGGAACGATGGACCGCGTCGAGTTCCGAGATCCGCGACGCCGTAACAATCCGACGACGCTGGCGCAGCTCGCCGAGCTTGCCCCGAACATCGACTTCGCGATGTATTTCCGCGGGACAGGCGCGCCGTCATTCTCGCGGCTCAACCTGCTCAACCCACAATACGTACGCGACGTCAGTGCCGCGCTCGCCACGATGCCGCTCGCCTCATGGAAGGCGTACATGAAATGGCGGGCCCTCGATGAAATGGCATCGCTGCTGACCGGGCGCTTCGAGCTGGAGCAGTTTCGCTTCAACGGGGAGATCCTGAGCGGCCAGAAAGAACTGCGGCCGCGATGGATGCGCTGCAGCGACGCGGTCGCGGGGCAACCGGGCGCGGACGCGCTCGGGGAGCTGGTTGGCAAGATCTTCGTCCAGCGGCAATTTGGTCCCGATGCACAGGCGCGGATGGACCAGTTGATTACGGCCCTTCAGCAATCGCTCCGACAACGGCTCAGCGACATCGACTGGATGACGGCAGAGACCCGCGAACGCGCGCTGGCAAAGCTCGAGGCGATGGGACGGAAAATCGGCGGCCCCGATACATGGCGGGACTTCGGCGCGGTGATGATTCGGCGAGATGACTACGCCGGCAACTCCCTCCGCATCGCGGCAAACGACAGACAGCGACAGTTCCAGTGGATCGGTCAACCGGTCGATCGGTCCATCTGGCTGATGACACCGCAGACGGTCAATGCGTATTACGCCCCGTCACTCAACGAGATCACGTTTCCGGCCGGCATCCTGCAACCGCCCGTGTTCGACTCCACCATCGACGATGCCGTGAACTTCGGCGCAGCGGGCGCAATGATTGGTCACGAAATTACGCACGGTTTTGACGACAGCGGACGCCGGTTCGACGCCACCGGGAACCTGATGAACTGGTGGATGCCGCGCGACGAGGACGCGTTCCGCGAACGCGTCGCGTGCGTGGCATCACAGTACGGTGCCTATTCGTCGTTGCCGGGCGTGAAGCTGAACGGAAATCTCACGCTGGGAGAAAACGTCGCCGACAACGGCGGGGTGCGGATCGCCTACTACGCACTGATGGAACTGCTCGCCCGCAAAGGTCCGCCGCCATCAATCGATGGCTTCACCCCCGAGCAGCGGTTCTTCATTTCCTACGCGCAGGTCTGGTGTGAGAACGCATCCGATCAGGATTCCCGTCGCCGGGCGCAGGAAGACGTCCATTCGCCAGGCCGCTGGCGCGCCAACGGCGTGATGCAGAACATGCCTGAGTTCAGAAAAGCGTTTGGATGCAAAGAGGGCGTGCCGATGGCGCCGGCTACAGCTTGTCGGGTGTGGTAGCCGCGTCCTGGCCGATGGTCCGGGCAATCGGAAGGACATATTCGAAGACCGTCTCGGCGATATGGCGCGCCCCCGCCGCATTCGGGTGCACGCCGTCGTCGGAAATCAAATCTGGATTGCCAAGCACGCCGTTCATCAAAAACGGAACGAGCGTCAAGCCGTAGGTGGTCGCCAGATCGTCGTACATCTGGTGGAACGCAACCGTGTACTGCCACCCCTGCAGCGGCAGCGCTTCCATCGCACAAAGCACCACCTGGATGTTCTGCGCCTGCGCCGCCGTGATGACTTTCTCCAGATTCGCCTTTACGACCGGAACCGGAACGCCGCGCAACCCGTCGTTGACGCCGAGTTCGAGGATCATGATCTGCGGATGCTCGGCGAGCGCGTCGTCGAGCCGACGAAGCGCCCGCGTTGTCGTGTCGCCCGACACTCCATGGTTGACGACGGTGGCCGATAACCCCGCCGATTTCAGCTTCGCCTGCAGCACTGACGGATAGGCGTCCTTCGACGGGAGTCGATGGCCCGAGGTGAGGCTGTCGCCGAAGGCGACAATCTTGAGCGGGACGGAGTTCGCCCCAGCCGCCTCGGCAGGAACGGCCGCAATCAGCGCGAAGAGAAGAAGAACAGCCGCAACCATCCAGCGATCCAGTGTAACAGGCGCTAATCCTTCGGCCCCTCGACGTGGAGCGTCAGATACCGCTCGTAGCCCATCTCCTTGATCTGGTGGACCTGCGCCTCGAGCCAGTCCACGTGCTCCTCCTCGTCCTTGAGGAGCTTGGAAAACAATTCACGCGACTGATCGTCTCCCGCTTCGCGGGCGGCCTGGATGGCCTTGTTGTACATCGAAACGGCGTTGACCTCGAGCGCGAGGTCCGCCTCGATCTGCTGCTGCACGTTGCCCCCAACGTTGAGATCCAGGTACTCCATCTTTGGCGTCGAATCGAGAAACAGGATGCGCTCGATCAATGCCTCCGCATGCTTCATCTCGTCAATCGACTGTTTCTTGATGTAGTCACCGAGGCCGTGATACCCCCAGTTGTGGCACATCTCCGCGTGCAGAAAGTACTGATTAATGGCCGTCAGTTCTTCACGCAGCGCTTCGTTGAGATGGTCAATGACTTTCGCGTTTCCACGCATCCGTTCCTCCGCAGAAGGTGTCAGGGATCGGGTATCAGGTATCAGGAGGTTTCAGGCTGATACCTGATAGCTAATTGGTTGCATTATCGTACTCTGCATGCAGATTCCACATCGTCCGCTCGGCACGACCGGTGTGCAGGTGTCGGCGCTCGGTCTTGGCGGCTATCACATTGCGATGGCGGGCTCCGAACGTGAAGGCATCCGTATCGTCCATGCGGCCATCGACGCCGGCGTCACGTTCATGGACAACGCCTGGGAATATCACGACGGCAGGTCAGAAACGATCATGGGCAAGGCGATCGCGGATCGGCGCGACCGCGTCTTCCTGATGACGAAGGTCTGCACGCACGGGCGTGACAAGCGCGAGGCGATGCGACAACTCGAGCAGTCGCTTCGCCGCCTCAAGACCGATTACCTGGATCTCTGGCAGATCCATGAATGTGCGTACTACAACGATCCGGAGCGTCACTTCATGCGCGGGGGCGTCGTCGAGGCGCTCGGAGAGGCAAAGCGCCAGGGGAAAGTGCGCTTCATCGGATTCACCGGACATAAGGATCCGCGCATTCACCTCGAGATGCTGGCGCATGACTATCCGTTCGACACATGCCAGCTGCCCCTCAACTGCTTTGACCGCTCGTTCGAAGGCCGCTCGTTCGAGCGTCAGGTGCTTCCCGAACTGCTGCGCCGCCGGATTGCACCGATCGGCATGAAGAGCCTCGGCGGCGAAGGGCGTCAGGTGAAACAGAAGGTGATCACCGCGCAGGAAGGACTGCGATACGCCATGAGCCTTCCTGTCGCAACGACGGTCAGCGGGATCGATTCGATGAAGGTCCTGCGACAGAACCTGAAGATCGCCGTCGGGTTCAAGCCGATGTCCGAACGCCAGATGAACGTCCTGCGCCGGCGCGTCCAGGAGCAGGCAGCGGACGGACGGTTCGAGTTGTACAAGACGAGCGCGAAGATGGAAGGACCGGTCGGCCGCAAGCAGCACGGCTTCCCGGACGAAGAGGAGCTCTCGGCGTAGGGCCGGCTAAAGCCGGCGAACACGTACGCGTGTGCAATCGTAGGGGCCGGCTTTAGCCGGCCCGCATTGCATAGTGCACGAACCGGACTCCTTCCTCCGGTCCGGTTCCTCTCTTGATCACGACCGACGGCGCATTCAGCGGCGCGTCCAGCAGCGGCGTGTGTGCCTCGCCGCCCTTCTTCGCCGACGTTGTCAGATAGAGATCGTGAACGACGTGTTCGCGCAGGAGCGCACGCGCCGTCGTCCTCCCGCCAATTGCCGACATGATCTCGATACCACGCGTGCGGAGTTCGCGAAGCGCCGTGCGCATCGAGAGCGGCTGTCCGGCATCGACTACTTGAACCCAGGGACGCGTGGCCACCCGCAGTCGTAGCGACGATGCCGTCTCGGACGCCGTGACGAGGTACACCGGGATCTCCGGAACTTGAAACATCAGAGCGGTCTCGATGTTAAAAGCGCCGCGGCTGCTGACAACGACCTGAGCGGGATGACGCGTCCGTCCGAAATCGCGCCGCAACGCGGCGAGCTCGGGATGCCACACGGAGAAAACGAGCTCGTCGCTGCGTGCCGTCGTCGCGCCGGCGAAAACGGCATCGACGTCCGCACGCGAGAGGCCCTCGTAAATCAGGTGCTTGTCCGTCTGTCCAGCGCCAAGCGTGGCTGGGTCGTCTGCCCCGGTGTTGCCCTCTTCTGACTCCACGATGACCAGATTCGTAACGGGAATGTCCAGATTTACATACGTACTGCGATAGAAATCACCGTCAAACAGCTTCCGCGACCACGTATTTCCGATGGCGCGGAACGTGCCGACGTGAAGATCGATGGCGGACGTCTTATACGGTGGGAGGACCGCAGCGACCGCAGCGTGCTCTTTGGCCCTGCAGTAGTCGTCGAATCGAACCGACACCGTACAATCAAATCATGAAGAAGACCACGCTTACGTTCGTGTTGACCTTCACAGCATCAGCAGTCTTTGCGCAGAACGCCTCACAGGTGCAGAAACTGTTCGAAGCCGGCGAGTACCAGCGCGTCGTCGAGGCTGCGCAGCCCGACGCGGATCCCGCCGTCCTGTATACAGCGGCGCAGAGTCACCAGAAGCTCGGGGAGAACGATCAGGCGCTTCAAACGTACGGGGCGCTCGCCTCTCGAGACGCGGGTGACGTGTGGCACTTCATCGGGCAGTCCGCGCAGCAGTTGATGCAGGACGACACCGAGGGTGCCCTCGCTTCAGCCCGCCAGGCCGTCGAAATGAACGGCGGGATGGCCGAAGCGCACTATCAGCTTGGCCTCGTGCTCGCCAAACGTCAGGAGTGGGCGGCAGCGGCGACTGAATTCGACCGCGTCACCGAGATCAATCCGTCCAACGCGTATGCGCACTACTACGACGGGCTGATGCAGTACCGCGCCAACCGGCCCGACCGGATGGCCAATCACTTCGAGCAGTTCCTAAAGCTGGCGCCCGATGCCCCGGAACGGCCTGAAGTAACGCAGATCATGAAGACCGTTCGCGGGCGGTAACACGTCGGTGCGAAAGGTGCGAAGGGTGCAATCGGTGCGACAGGTGCTGAACCTCAGGCACTCTTCGCACTGATCGCACTCGTTGCACCCATTGCACTTCTCGCACCTCTCGCACCTCTCGCACATCAGAAAGCCTGGCCGATCCCGAAGAACCACTTACCTGTGGGCGGCCCAGGTCCCCACACGACCTTCCCATAATCCGCACGCAACAACGCAAACGGGGTGTTCAGCCTGAGACCGAAGCCGACTGCACCCACCAGGTCGTTCAGTCTCAGATCTCGAATGGTCGGGTAGACGTTGCCCGCGTCGATGAACCCGACGCCGCCCAGCCACTTGTAGACCGGTACGCGAGCCTCCGCATTCAGGATGAGCATCGATTGTCCGCCGGTGGGATCGCCGAAGAAATCGCGGGGACCGAGGCTGTTTTCGCCCACTCCGCGCACCGTTCGCGATCCGCCCGCAAAGAATCGTTGCGACGGGATCAGCTCCTGACCGCCAAGCGGACCGACCAGCCCAAGTCGCGCAGCTGATGCGAGGACGACGCCACCCACGTTCTGGAACCGGTATGCCTGGCCGACGTACCTGAGGAACCGGAACTGCGAACCGAGGCGCTCGGGGCCCCACTGCAGGTTCGACGAGTAGAGCGAGCCGCGCGTGGCGTTCAGCGCATTGTTCCGTGTGTCCCAGGCCGCGCTGCCAATCAATTGCGCCAAGGTCACTGAGATGTCGAATGGGATTCCGGTAATCGGATCGATTCTGGTGTTTACGGTGTGGTCGCGGTTGAACTGATACCCATATGTAAGCGTCAAACTGCCTGCCGTCCGCAACTGCTGCTGCCACGCGATGCTGCTCTGGTCGGTGACGAGCGTCGTCCCCGGCGGTTCGACGTGCTCACGCTGGAGAACGAGCTGTGACTCCACCGGCAGCGTCAGGAATGTTGGTGCACTGACAAACGCCCGCGTCTGCCGGTTGCGAGGCTGATATTGAATGGAGCCGCTCACGCTTATCGCGCGCCCGAACAGCGTGCGCCGCGTCGCATCGGCCAGGAGGCCGGGAACGACTTCACGCTCCGCCGGGACCGATGTGGACGAAAACTGCTGCGCTGCCTGAAGTCCATATCTGACGCGGAGCGCGGGCCATGGTTCCAGTGCGACGCGGATGCGGATTGGCTGCTCCGGATCAGCTGCGCTGACGCGATCGATCGGCTCGGTCGTGACATCGACACGCCTGAACAGCCCGGTGTTGAACAGCCGCGTGCGCGCCCGAAGCAGTTCGGCAGGTTCGAGTGGCGCGCCGATCTTCAGGCGTAGCGCTCGCGTCACGACGTCGGTGTCCACGCCCGCGTTGCCCGATACCACAATGTCGCCGACGGTCTGGCGCGGGCTCTCGGTGATTTCGAACGTCAGATCGACGCGAGCCTCGGTGTCGCGAACCGCTGCATTGGCAACAACTGCTGGCGACGCGTATCCCTTGCTGCGGTACAGGCCGACGATACGATCGCGCGCGGCGTCAATGACCGCAGGATCGTATGGCGTTTCCTCGAAAATCGACGCCGCCTTTGCCACATCCTCCGCAGCGACGGTTCGCCGTCCTTCGAAATTCACAGTCGCGATGACGAACTGAGGGCCGGGATCCACCGCGACCGGCAGCACGGCGGTGTCGCCCTCGAGGACCGGCGGCGCGGGCTTGACCGTTGCGCGAAGGTAACCACGAGAGCGGAGGTATTCCGTGAGTTCGCGCGTCACCGCACCGGGGTCGCGCAGAATCAGCGCATCCAAACCACGTGCGGCGACCTGCCTGTCGAGCTCCATGGCGAGCCCGTCGTTCGCGATCATGATCCGCACCCGCGTGTCGCGGCTTCGCTCGCCAGGTTGCACGTCGATTTGAAGCGTCCTGGTATTCCCCGCTGACGTGATACGCGCGGAAACCGCAGGACGCACATACCCGCGCCGCGCGAGAAGGATCCGCATGATCCGCGTGGCGTCCTCGATGGCCAGCTCGTCGAGAATGGAGCTGGCCCACGCCTCCCGAAGCTCCTGCAACACGGCGTTGTCAACGTCTACTCCGCTGACTTCGATCGTCGTCTGCGGTCCGGCGTCAATCGCGTACACGAGATTGACGATGTCACCGTTGATCTCGCGGCTCGCGGTGACTCGCGCCGCGAGCCGGGCGTTCCGATGGTAGAAATCCTCGAGCCGATCGCGGTCGTCCTGCCACCGCGCGAAATCGAACGTGTCGCCGGGGCCAAGTTTGAGAAGCGATCGAATCCGACCTTCCGGAAAGGCGAGATCGCCGGTGATTCGCACCTCCGCAACGTGCTGATCGGGCCTCCGTTGGGTGGCGGTTGCCGAAGATGTCGTCGTGGTCCCCGCGCCGACCAAGAACTCGTGCCTGAACCCAGACGACAGGAGGTTCTGGTCATCGGACACGAGGCGCACATCGAACCGCCGCGTCGGGAGGTACTCGACAATCCATGTCTGCGCCTCGGAATCCCGCAAACTCTGCGAGAAGGTAATGTTGACGTTCGACCCGAGCCCTTTGCCGAATGTGAGTCTCGATGTCGGGTCGACAACGGTGGCGACCGCCGTGAGATCCGCGATCCCTTCGGCCTGCTCGAGGCCGCCGATCCGCAACGTATCGAGCCCAACGGCGCGGCCGGCAAAGCCAAGCACTTCGCCCGAGAAGTTGCCGATGACCTGTGTGCCAACGAACGTCGCGTCGGCGGTTCCGAGCTGATCGAGCGTGCGACCGGTGAGCAGCAATGCCGTGATGTCCGCCTGCCCGAGGTCTTCGGACGTCATGGCCACCTGCGGCGATTCAGCGGATCCGGTCAGGACGACCTCGATGTCACGGCCGCTGACGCGCGTCCCGAGATGAATATTCAGTTCCGGTTCAATCGCCGTGGGACTGACGAAGTCGATCGTGCTCGCCGTATCACGCGAAATCGTGTAAACGTTGCGACCGACGAAAAGCTGACCGCCTTCCCTCAGGACGGCACGTCCCGAAAGCGCCGGCGCGGCCGCGGTGCCAATCAGGTTCAGATCGCCGCCAAGCTGTACGCGGGCGTAGTTGTTGTCGACGACGATGTCTTCGTTCGTGACGAGGGCGATATCGAGCATCAGCTGTCTCAGGAATGCCGATGGCGCGTCGGGCCCGCCTCCACTCGCGGCCACCCGTCGTGCGCGCAACGTGGTGAGAAGCCCGCCAACGACCGCGAGCGGTTCGCGGTAGCTGCCGCGCAGCACCATGATCGATCCAGACAGCCGGCCCGACGGTGCGGCTCCTCCTGATGGTGCCGCGACGTCGAGCCGCAGCATCGCGTCGAGTTCGCTTCTCAACCCGGCGGGAAAGTCGAGCGCCATATCGCGAATATCCGCTGCCAGGTGCGCGGTGGTGCCCGTTTGCGCCTCGTACGCAATCGAACCGCTCCCCGTCAACGCACCGCCATTGATGGAACCGTTCAGTTCCCGCAGCTGCAGCTCGGACCGCGTCAACGACGCCCGCCCCGCGAGGCCGTTGATGACAACCCGTGGATCGATCAGACGGACTTCACCGTCGGCGAGCGCGACATCGCCATCGACACGGGGCGCGTCGAGTGGCCCGGTGATTGAGATTTTCGGCGTCAGATGGCCGGCCGTCGCCAGGCCGGCGGTTCGTACAAACGGCGTCAACACCCGCAGGTCGATGTCGCCGTTCGCCAGGATGGCCGCCTGCCGATCGGCGAGCCGCACCTGCCCGAACACGCCGAGCGTGGCACCCGGGCCGCTCCAGTTCCACGACTCAATTCGCGCGAATCCGTCTCTCGCCACTATTCGCGTCGGCGAGAGCTCAGTGACCGCAAGCCCGGCTATCTGGAGGTCGAGACGGGTCAACGTGAGGTCACCGGTCGCCTTCGACACATCGGTCGACGGCGTCTCAAGGTTGAGGGTGAGATCGACGACGCCAGCCAGATCCTCGAGCGTTGTGGAATCGAGCACGCCCCGCAGCACTGCCGGCGTCAGACCAGTTGCTGTCGCACGCAACGATGCCACCGCCGAGGTGGACGTAGCGGTCGTGGCACCAACGACGGCGAGTGGAAGCGACCCCGTCGCGTCGAGTGTCGCCCCCTCGTAAGCCGCGTGCACCTCGCGGAGATCGACAACGTCATTCTCCAGATGCGCGCGCAGCCGAACGTCCGTTGCCGTCGAGAGGCCCTCGAAGGTCATTGAACCGGGACCGACCTCGAGATCCGAGGTGATGACCGGCTTCTCGAACGACCCTGTCACACGCGCACGCAATGCGAGCGGACCGGAGCCTGCAGTAATAGGAACCATGCCCAGGCCGGTTGCAGCAACGGCGCGGACAGCCTCACCGATATCGCCGATGGCCGTCAGAGAAAGGCCGTCGCTGCCGGTACGAGGTGACCGCTCAAAGACGGGTAACGCGCCGGATGCGGAGAGCCGGGTCGCACCCGCCAACGCCTCGAATCGGTCGATCCAGACGCGCTCGTCAGCAAACCGCACAGCGACAGGCTCGGCGAGCCGGATTGGCAGATCCCCGGCGGCGGCGGCGAGCGCCGTCACCTCCGCGCGAGCGCTCCCATTGCGCCATTCCGCCAGCGGAGCATCGGCATGGGCGGTGACGGTAAGGCGGCCCGTCAGCGGTGTCGGCGACGAAGACTTGGGGATCAGCTTTTCGATATCGATGTTGTCGCCACGCAGATCCGCGGTCGTCATGTACGGCGACCGCGTGCTGACGCGAGCGGTCAGCTCTGAATTGAGGTCGGGCGCGCGCGCTCGAATGTTGGCCGCCTCGCCGTCGAGTTCAACATCGGCGGCGAGGTCGCCGACAGATGTACCGTTCCACGAGATATTCGTCGCGCGAAGCGAACCTGTTCCACGAGGCTGCTCCACTGAACCCGTCCCGCTGAACATCGCGTCGAGCTGCAGGGCGAGCGGCCTGTCCGGTGTGGGGGCGACAGTCCACCCGGTCAGATCCGCCGTCGCGTCGTATTGCTGTGTGCGGAGATTGTAAGTGCCGGACATCATCACTTGGCCCGGACTGACACCGTGAGATGCGGACAACGCCGCGATGCTCAAAACGTCGCCGGCAAGCCCCCCACCGACGCGCACGTCGGTGAACTGTTGGTCGGCAATGACGGCGGAAGGGGCATCGACCTGAAACGTCAGTTTCGGTGTTGCGAGTTCGCCCGACGCGGCCGCGCGAAGGTCGGCGATGTTGAACTGTGTGCTCGCCAGGTCGAGGGCGTGAACATCCGCGTCGACCGTCGGCGCAGACAGGCGGCCGCCCAAATTCACCGCCGCCGACACAATGCCGGCCGAGACAAGCGGATCCTCAATCTCTACCACGCCGACAGTGCGCAGCATCCGCACGAGCGGAGGGATGTTCGTCCAGTCAACATCGAGCCGTCCCGTCAGCGTCGAGTTGGCGATAGCTTTGTCGTTCAGTCGACCACCCGCCTTCAGAACGACCGGGATCGTGCCGCCGACGCGATGACGAGCATCGATGTCCCAACGACCGTTTGCGAGCTGCAGTCGAGTGTCGCCGGGAACAGAGATGCGCCCGCGCGCGGTCGCGCCACCCGCGGCATGGAGCCGGACGGTTGCAGCCAATTGCCCGAGATGCGCCAGCCGTCCCGAGGTTTCGAGGTCCCCAGACAGAGTTCCTGTCGGCGTCGTCTGCAGGGTTCCCACTAAGGCATTCGTCAGGGCATATGCGTCAATACCCGTCCAGGCAGCCGTCAGATGCGCATCCGCGTCCCGGAACGGAAGCTGGCCCTTTGCCGTGGCTCGCCCGCCCGCTAACGTGAACTGTGCGGTCTGCACGTCCACGGCATCAGCAGTGACACGCGACTGGAGCAGAACGTCGGTAAGGCTGATCCGCTGGAAGTTGATGCGCGCTGCGGTTGCGTGGACGTCAGCGACGGCGTCAGTGAAACGCCCCTGTGCCCGAACATCGAAGGCGAGGGAACCACGTGGCCGCTCCCCCGCTTCGATTCCCCAGCTCGCAAGCCGTTCGAGATCAGCGGTTCCGGCAGCACGCACATCCAACGATGGGTCGCGCACAAGTAACGAGACCGTTCCATCAACTTGCAGCGAACCTTCATCCGCACGCAAGGAAACGGAGCTGAGTTTCAGCGCCCGTCCATCGAATGCCACGTCGCCGTCGAGGCTGGTGACACGCGTTTGTCGGTTGGCGACACGAATCGTCGCGGGGGCGTTCAGCCCCACGCGTCCCCGATCCTTGCCGATGTCCAGCGTCAGGCCGGGAATCGTTACCGCCATGTCGCTTTGCGCGTCGGCGAAATCAATCAGCAGCCGCGGCGCCGAAAGACGTCTGATGTCGAGCGCAGCCGGCCCGCCCGACGGCGTCTGGCTCGACTCAGGAATATTCATCCGCCCGTCGCGGTCGCGCACGATGTGGATCCGTCCGTTCGTGACGGCGATGTCGTCGAAGGCAATCGTGCCGAGGAGTGCACCAGAGGGAAGGGCGACCTGAACGTAGCCGGCTTCGAAAAACGGCGTTGACGGCGTCCGGTCAGCAGCCAGCCGAACGTCGGCAAGCCCGA